>JAFYZX010000091.1 GCA_017548505.1 Bacteroidales bacterium
ACCAGCAGCTGGAGGACCATTACTTTGGAGCCATACCTAGCCGTGTGATGGCCTTTATGCAGGATTTCGAGACTGAAGCATACAAGCTTGGCGTGCATCTTAAGACCCGCCACAACGAGGTGGCTCCAAACCAGTTTGAGTTTGCGCCGGTTTACGGGCAGGCCAACATTTCATCCGACCAGAACCTTATGATGATGATCATAATGAAGGCCATCGCGGAGAAGCATCACCTCAGGGTGATTTTCCACGAAAAGCCTTTTGACGGGGTGAACGGCAGCGGAAAGCACTGCAACTGGAGCCTTGTCACAAATACCGGAGTCAACCTTCTCAAGCCTGGCAAGAACCCGAGGGCAAACCTCCAGTTCCTGTGTTTCTTCTCCAGTGTGCTGAGGGGCGTTTACGAGCATAATCACCTGCTTATGAGCACTGTGGCATCGCTGAACAATATGTACCGCCTGGGTGGAAACGAGGCGCCGCCTGCAGTCCTGAGCATCTTCATCGGAGAAACCCTTACCCGTCTGGTGGAGAGCATTGAGAAACTTCCGGACGACAACCTTGCAAGCGTTTCCGACAAGGACATCAAGGTTCGCAGCAAGATGCACATAGTCAATCAGATACCGGAAATACTCCCGGACAATACGGACCGTAACCGCACTTCTCCGTTCGCCTTCACCGGCAACAGGTTCGAGTTCAGGGCCGTGGGCTCTTCACAGAACGTTGCATCCTCCATCTTCGTTCTCAACGCCGTTGTCGCCGAGCAGCTTATCCGTTTCAGGAAACTTGTGACTGACAATATGGAAAAGGGGATGAGCGAGAGCAAGGCGATGATGAAGGTCATCCGCCAGTTCCTGGTGGAAAGCCGCAAGATCCGTTTCGAGGGTAACGGCTACAGCGAGCAGTGGAGGAAGGAAGCCGCAAAGAGGGGCCTCAAGAGCATAAGCGTTCCGTCTGCCTTCGACGAGTACAAGGTCAAGAAGAACACGGACTTTTTCCAGGCTCTGGACATAATGACCCGCCGCGAGGCCGAAGCCCGCTACGAGGTGCTCAACGAGATCTATGTAAAGAAACTCCAGATTGAGGCAAGGGTGCTCGGCGACCTTGTGACAAATCACGTGATCCCGACAGCCATCACCTTCCAGAACTCGCTGATAAAGAACGTGCTGGGTATCAAGGAACTCTTCCCGGACAATTACCCGGAGATGAGCAGGATGCAGATGAACCTGATAGAGAAGATCTCCGGATACATAAATGTCCTGCACAAGGACGTGCACGATCTGGTGGAGGCACGCAAGGTTGCAAACAGGATTGCGGACATTCCGGAGAGGGCCAAGGCATATTCGGAAACCGTGGCTCCGTTCATGGCCAAGATCAGGGAGAAGGCGGACAAGCTGGAAATGGTAATAGACGACGAGCTGTGGCCGCTTCCTAAGTACAGGGAACTCCAGTCTTTCCGCTAAGTGTAGGAATGCCGTCGGTTTTTTGTTAAATTTGCAGAATATGATGGCAGACAATCACCAAACTACAGACCGATATGCCCTCCGTGGCGTGTCCTCGCAGAAGGAAGATGTCCACAAGGCAATCAAGAATGTGGACAAGGGCTTGTTTCCCAAGGCATTCTGCAAAATAACGGAGGATGTCTATTCCAATGGAGAGGCAGACCCGTGGTGCTGCGTTATGCACGCGGACGGTGCCGGAACCAAGTCTTCCCTGGCATACGCCTACTGGAAGGAAACCGGAGACCTCAGCGTTTGGGACGGCATTGCCCAGGATGCCATCGTGATGAATACCGACGACCTTCTATGCGTGGGTATTACAGACAACATCTATATCAGTTCCACAATCGGAAGGAACAAGAATCTCATACCCGGAGAGGTTATAGAGAGGCTCATAAGCGGCAGCGGGAAGTTTGTTTCCAGGATGAAGGAATTTGGCGTAAACCTTATTCCGACCGGTGGAGAGACTGCAGATGTGGGAGACCTCGTAAGAACCATTATAGCAGACACTACCGTGTTTGCCAAGATACGCAGGAGCCAGGTCATCGATAATGCCAATATACGCCCGGGAGACGTGATAGTGGGCCTTGCCTCGGACGGAAAGGCCAAGTACGAGGACACTTACAACGGCGGTATGGGAAGCAACGGCCTTACCAGCGCCCGCCACGACGTGTTTGCCAGATATCTGGGATGGAAATACCCGGAATCTTTCGACGGGGCAATGCCGAAGGAACTGGTTTACAGCGGAACCCGCAACCTTACCGACATTGAGCCTGAAACCGGCCTCACATACGGCAAGCTCGTGCTTTCCCCGACAAGGACATACGCTCCTGTGGTAAAGGCTGTTTTGGACAAGATGAGGAGCCGCATCCACGGAATGGTCCACTGCACTGGAGGGGCCCAGACCAAAATCCTGCATTTCATTGACAATGTGAGGATTGTCAAGGACAATCTCTTCCCGGTTCCGGTTCTTTTCCGCACCATCCAGAAGGAGAGCGGAACTCCTTGGGAGGAAATGATGAAAGTATTCAACATGGGGCACCGCCTGGAGTTCTACACAGGCGAGTCAGAGGCCCAGGACATCATAAAGATATCGGAGAGCTTCGGCATTCCTGCCCGCATAATCGGCAGGGTGGAAAAGGGAGATTCAAATCTTCCTCGCCTTACCGTCAAATGCCATGCGGGTGAATTCAACTATTAGAATATTAAAGATTATCAGCGATATGAAAAGAATTATCCCTTTCCTGATGATAGCGCTTGCCACTCTGGCGGCCTCTTCCTGCAAAGACAGGAAAAAACCGGTGGTAGAGACCATTCCGGTTACCGACAAGGCTCTCGGCGAGCCTTCCAGCGTGTGGTATGCGGACTTTGACAAGTTTCCTTCAGCAGAAGAGCGCAGCCAGCTCCCGATCGGCGTGTTTGATTCCGGTACCGGCGGCCTGACCGTTCTGGAGGTTATCCTCAAGTCTGACTATATGGACAACATAGACGGAGACCTGGATCCTGACGGAGTTCCTGATTTCCGCGGAGAGGATTTCCAGTACCTTGCAGACCAGGCGAATATGCCATACGGAACTTATTCTTCCGAGGGCAAGGCCGATTATCTTAGGGAGCTTGCCGTAAAGGACGCCCTCTTCCTTCTCGGCGACAAATACTACGAGAAGAGCAGCGACAAATACGCCAAGGCCAAGAAGCAAAGGTGCAAGATCATAGTGATTGCCTGCAACACCGCAACCGCATACGGACTCAACGATATCAAGACTCTCCTGGAACTTTCCGGAACAGGCGTCAAGGTTATCGGAGTGATCAACGCCGGAGTCAACGCGGCGTTTGACGACATCCTTTCCAATCGCAAGAGAGATTCTCTGGCAGTGGGTGTTATGGCAACCATAGGTACCATAGATTCAGATGCTTACCGCCGTACCATAATGCAGGTCAAGAAAGAAAGGGCATACGACGGTTTCATCCAGGTTGTAAACCAGAAGGGTGCCGGATTCGCAGAGGCTGTTGACCTTGAGAAGGATTTCGTTGACCTTTCCCTCACTGCTCCAAGGGATAGCTACAGGGGACCGAAGCTTGGTGACGGACCGGATGACATAAAGGAAGAAC
>JAFYZX010000092.1 GCA_017548505.1 Bacteroidales bacterium
ATGACCAATTAGGATGGTTTTTGTCAATTCTGTAGCCTGCCACTTCCACATAGTCTGCGGATTGGGCATTTGTGTCCTTTTTCTTTTTTGTCATAATTCGAGAAAATTTTGGTGATTGATTTTTTGCGGAGGTAAAGATATGGCAGGCCATTGACAGGTTTTGTCAATTAAGGAAAAATTTCTCGGTAGCAGGCAATTATAGATTTTTAACTTGTTGTATCTTAGTAAGTTGTCGTTGACGTTTTGCGTAAACTACAAAATCTTCATTTGTGGTGGGTAAATTTTACCGTTTGGTTTGGAAACGAGGGAGATGGGGTGATAGATTTGCGGGAGTGAATCTTAAACCAATAATTGTTATGGAGAATCTGAATAAGAAGGAAGATTTTGAATTATCTCAAATTTGTGTTAATTTTGTATTGTCAAACTAAATGGCGAGAGTAGTATGAAGTGGAGCGAATTAAGGGATATTGCCATTGAACACGGATATGAGTTTGACTGACATGGCAAGAAACATGACATTTATATCCATAAGACAAATGGTATGAATCTTCCTGTTGAGCGGCATTGGGGGCAAGAGATAAGGAAAGGATTGTTGGCGAAACTTAAGAAACAAATAGGATTCTGAATATGAAAATGCAGGTTATTATAGAAAAGGATGAGAGAGGGTATTCCGTTTATAGTGATGGTCTTAAAAGCGGTATTATTATCGGGGACGGCAAAAGTGTGGCAGAGGCCAAGGAAGACTTTATGAATACGCTGGAAGAGGTCAGAAGTACCTATCCTGCAAGAGGAATGGAGATTCCGGAAGAACTTGTGGATCCTGAATTTGAATTCAAGTATGACGTGGCGTCTGTCTTTGATGAACTGGAGTTTATAAACCTTACAAAGTTCGCCGAGTTGTCTGGCTTCAATTCATCTCTGCTAAGACATTACAAAAGAGGAGACTTTGCTATTTCCGGCAAACAGGCCTCCAAGATAGAGAAGGCTCTACACGATATCGGCAGACGCCTGGTAGCCATATCAGTGTTCTGATACAATCGCTGAGAAATAGTATATTTGCAGTGCATCAAGAGTACTTGAGTGTACACCAACCGAGTTTAAGTTATGCCACGGTGGTAAGATGATGCGGGTTTGTTAGAACTAAAAAATAGCTTATGAGATACGGAAGAATAGTATTGAACGAGCCTCACGCGTCTGTGGAGGGCTTGTATGACAGCAGGTTGAGTTTCTGGAACATTGACGAGGGGTTTGTGAACGGGGCCGTGATGGATCTTACGGATTGGCACACTGATTTCCTGTTTCACGGCCTTGGGGACAGTAGGATTGAGACAGTGAGGTTCCCCTATTCCAGGTTTTTGGTGGATGCGGAACGGCTGTGGAACGATCCTCTGGAAGACAAGGGGCAGGGAATTCTGTACAGGAAATACGGGGAGTATTGCAGGGATATACCTATTGGGGCGGAAAGTAGGCTTCTTGGGCTGTGGCGCTGGCATCAGATGAGGCTAAAGCTGGCGCTTGAAAGGTCTGCTTCCACATTGCTGCTGGACTGCCACTCGTTTCCGGAGAGGATGAGCGATGTGGATGTCTGCATCGGGTTCAATGAAGACTGGTCAAAGCCAGAGAAGGAGACTCTGGAATTTGCGGTGAATTTCTTCGAGGAGAACGGTTATGCCGTGGGTATCAACAATCCATACAGCAACTCCATTGCACCGGAATGCAGTGTGCCATACAAATCGATGATGCTGGAAATCAACAAAAAGGCATATCTGAAAGGGAATACATTGCAGCTGAGCACAAGGACCGGGCGGCTCGGCCGAAACATGAGCCAGCTCGTATCATCCTTTATGTCTCTTCTCCTGGATTCTTAAATTGGTGAGTCTAAGGGAATTGTAGTTGACGTTTTGCGTAAACTACAAATTCTTCATTTGTGGCGGGTAAATTTTACCGTTTGGCATCCAGCTTTATCAGGAATGAGTTTCATTTGCAACAGAACGATAACTGAAATTATCAAAAAAGTTGCATTATAATGAAACATAAACTATCTTCGCAGTCGACAAGGCAAATCCATACATATGGAGGATACTTTGAGGCTTTCATGGAAACGCTATCATCTGATCAGCAACAGAAAGTGAAATATGGTCTGTTGCTTTTGAAGACGCAAAACAGATTGCCTTCAAAGTTTATAAAGTATTTGGATGATGGCATTTACGAACTAAGAACTGAATTTGAAGGCAGTATATTCAGAACATTCTTCATATTTGATTCGGACAATACAATTGTGTTGTTGAATGGGTTTAAAAAGAAGACTCAAAAGATACCTCAAAGAGAAATAAAAAAGGCAAAACAAATAAAGAAAGCATATCATGAAAGAACACGTTAATGACAATCAGGTAAGGGATTATGATCTCGTATTGAATGCCGAATTTGGTGAACCTGGAAGTGAGAATCGCAAAGAGGCTGAAGAACAAGCATATGCTTTCTATTCCGGACAGATTCTCAAAGATGCCAGAAGGGGAGAAAAAGTTACTCAAATAGAGTTGGCTTCAAGAATCGGGAGCACTAAAAGCTATATATCCAAGATTGAGAACGGTGTTATGACTCCCAGTGTCGGCACTTTTTACCGTATAATCAATGCTCTTGGTTTGCAAGTGGAAATCACCAAGAGAAATTCTCTATAGATCCTATTTTTCCTTAAATCGGATATAAGACTGCCAGGCATTTTGGAGGGCCGTATTGTCGATGTTGGTGGCGGAGGTAAAGAATTCTGATTGATTGCCGGGTTTGAAGGGTTGCCAGTTGCCGCAGATGATACCGTCAAGGGCGATGATTGGCTGGAAGATGCCGCTGTTGTTGTGAGCTTTATGGCGGTATTCCTGAGACAGGACGATATCTCGGCTCTTGTAGCCTATGAGGTATTCGTCGTATGGAGGTATCAGGAGGTACTTTCCTTTGCGGAAGCCTCTTGTGCGGCAATCATTGGTAAGATAGAAATCACGGCCGTTCCAATGCTCCTTGTGGATGAAGTCTTTCAAGAGTTCTATTCCCCTTTTGCAATCGCTGACGTTAAGGCCAGACCACCAGACAAAGTCCTCTAAAGTGGCAGGCTGACGGCTCTGGAAGTATTTGCAGGTAAAACGTTTAAGGGCTTCGTCTCTGTCTGTCTTTTTTGATCTGCGCCCTATCTTGTCCTCAGCGATGGCATAAGTTGCTTTCATTGGAAGAAGGTCTCCGCTGCAAAGAGTGCCGGAGAACTCTGCCATACGGATGTGGTACGAAAGCCGGTGGTCATCCATAGTTAAATCCTTCTCTTTCAAGGCTTGCTTGAAATCTTCCTTGGTCGCGCTGCCTTTGTCCGAAGTTGTTCTTGTGAGAATATCCCTGATCTTGATTAGTTCATTGTCCGGGATGTTGATTTTGTTGCTTTTCATCCATCCTACGGTAGTTGCAATTGCCTTGGGAGCACAGAGATCCAGCATCCACCAGTAGTCCTCTGCAGAAACCAGTTGCCAGGTGCCTCTCATAAGGTGGAGGCGGACGATCTTCCCAGTATCAAATGCCTCCTTGAAAGCCTTGGCTGAGGGCTTCTTTGTACGCATAGCCACAGCCCATCGCATCATACGGTATTCCTGTGCCTGGATTGCACACATGTGGCTGACAACCTCAGCCGGATAGTTGAACTGAGGGGCTGCAAGCTGCTGATTAAGAAGGCGGATGGCTACAGGATTCATTTATCGGATTACTTGTATGGCCACCAGGCGGGTTTGGTGTAGGCGCCCTGCTGCTCAAAGAGTTTGCGCTCGTCGGCAGATTTCTGGTTGAAGAAGACGGAGTCTGCGCGGTCTATGTAGAGTATGCCTTCCAGATGGTCAGTCTCGTGCTGGAAGATTATGGCGGTGTAGCCCCCTATCGTGTCTGTTTTAGCGGTTTTTGAGTTGATGTCGTAGTATGAGACTATGATGCTGTCTGAACGGGGAACAATGCCTCTGTAGTTTGGAACGGAGAGGCAGCCTTCAGGGCCGGACTTGATGGTCTTGCTGTAGTCCGTGATGTGAACATTGGCGTATGGCTCGATTGGTTTATCCTCTTTGTCATAGCGCATTACGGCAATCATCCTGAGGTTGAGGCCAACCTGCGGGGCGGAAATGCCTACTCCATCCTGGCTCGGGTCCTGGACCGTGGCGAGGAGGTTTCTGGCAAGGGTCTGGAACTCCTTGCTCTGAAGCTCTTCATCGGTAAAGTCTCTTGACGTTTTCCTGAGAATAAGGCTGTCTGACTTGTCGCCGATGACGGTAAGGTACATCACGGAATCAGACTGGTTAAGTATCATCAGTTCTTTCTGAGAGAAGGTTATGCCGGATGGATTATCTGTGGTGTTATTGTTTGATTTGCAGGCGAAAACTGCAGAAACCAAAGCGATTACTGCTATAACAGATTTATATGACATACAACTTTCTATTTGAACTTGAAGGTGTCTTTCAGGGTGACGGTGCGGTTGAAGACAGGGAGTTCTGGCGTACTGTCAGGATCCTTGAAGAAGTAGCCGGTGCGCTCGAACTGGACTGCGATGCCGGAATTGTCTTCCAGAAGTGCTGGCTCGGCATAGGCGGTAACGATGTCCATTGAGTGCGGGTTGAGGAAGTCCTTGTAGTCTGTGCCCTCCGGAATCTGGTCCATGAACTGCTCTGTGAAGAGGCGGTCTACAAGCCTTACTTCCAGTTTCTTGGCATGAGGAATGCTAACCCAGTGGATGGTGCCCTTAACGGTGCGCCAAGGGCCTGCTCCCGGCTTGGATGCCGGGTCGTAGGTGCAGATGATCTTGGTGATGTTGCCATCTGCATCCTTAACGATGTCCTTACACTTGATGATGTAGCCGTACTTGAGCCTTACCTCTCCGCCCGGCTGGAGACGGAAGTACTTCTTTGGAGGATTCTCCATAAAGTCCGCCCTCTCGATGTAAACGTGGCCGGTGAAAGGAATCCTTCTCTTTGGACCGTCCGGGAAGGCAGGGTTCAGCGGAGCCTCAACCCAATCCACCTGACCTTCCGGCCAGCCTTCGAGTTCCAGTTCAACAGGGTCAAGGACAGCCATATAGCGGTTGCTGCGTGCGTTGAGGTCTTCCCTAACGCACCACTCCATAAGGGAGAGATCTATGATGTTGTCGCGCTTGGCAACGCCTACTTTCTCGGCGAACATCTTGATGCTCTCAGGAGTGTAGCCTCTTCTCCTTATACCGCAGATGGTAGGCATTCTCGGGTCGTCCCAGCCTCTTACGTAGTTGTTCTTGACAAGTTCCAGAAGCTTGCGCTTGCTCATAACGGTATAGGTAAGGTTGAGCCTTGCAAACTCGTACTGATGGCTCGGGAAAATTTCCAGATTCTCGATGAACCAGTCGTAAAGAGGACGGTGCACGTCAAACTCCAAAGTGCAGATACTGTGGGTAATACCCTCTATGGAATCGCTCTGGCCGTGGGCAAAGTCGTACATCGGGTAGATGCACCACTTGGTGCCGGTGCGGTGGTGCGGAGCGTAATTGATGCGGTACATTATAGGATCGCGGAAGAGCATGTTCGGATGGGCCATGTCGATCTTGGCGCGGAGCACCTTCTCTCCCTCCTTGAACTTGCCGTCTCTCATATCGCGGAAGAGAGCAAGGTTTTCCTCAACGCTGCGGTTGCGGTAAGGAGATGGGGTTCCAGGCTTCTGGACAGTTCCCCTGTTGAGGCGGATCTGCTCCAGAGACTGGTCGTCCACATAGGCCAACCCCTTCTTTATCAGAAGTTCAGCCCAGTCGTAAAGCTGCTGGAAATAATCTGACGCATACCTTTCCTCAGCCCACTGGAAGCCCAGCCAGCGGATGTCGTTCTTGATGGAATCAACATATTCCACGTCTTCCTTGGTCGGGTTTGTATCGTCGAAGCGGAGATTGGTCTTGCCGCCGTACTTCTTTGCAACTCCAAAGTTCAGGCAGATGCTCTTTGCGTGCCCGATATGCAGATAACCGTTAGGCTCCGGAGGAAAACGGGTAAGTATGCTCTTGTGCTTGCCGCTCTTGAGGTCATCCTCAATGATTTCCTCTATGAAGTTGAGTGTCTTTGCTTCTTCCTTTGCCTGAGGGTTTTTGTTTTCTTCCATATTCATTGATTGTGTTAGATGACAAATATACTCATTTTAGCGTTATGATAGTTGTATTGCCCATTATCTGCGGCGTTTTATTAAATTTGCCTTATGATAAGATCAATGACAGGATACGGCAAGGGAGAATGCACCCTTGCGAATATCGGAAAGATAACCGTGGAGATAAAGTCTCTGAACGGGAAAAACGCGGACATAAGCTTCAAGAGCCAGATTGTGCCTAAAGACAAGGAACTGGAAATCAGAAAATTGCTGGCAGAGGAACTTGTACGCGGAAGCATAGAGTTCTCCCTGAATCTGGAACTGAAGAACCCTGCCGCCAACAAGCAGGTCAATGCAAAGGCGGCCCTGACTATTCTCCAGCAGATAAAGGATATACAGAAAAAGACATCCAGGGAGAACGTTAACCGGAAGGTTTACTTCCCTATTCAGGACGGATATGTTTCCGGCAATGTGGACAGCGGGCTAGACGTGCTGATAGATTCCCTGTCTGACTCATTGTCAGACTCTTTCCTGATGGCTTCAATTGTAAGGATGCCGGATGTACTGGAAACAAAGCAGTTAGAGCTCAGCGACGCGGACTGGGAAAAGATAAACAAGGCCATCTCTCAGGCAATAAAGAAACTAAATGCCTACAGGATGGCTGAAGGGACTGCCCTTCTGAAAGATGTTTTGGGCAGGGTGGCAAGCATAATGTCCTCCCTGGAGGAAGTCCAGAAACTTGATGTCAAGAGAGTGCCGGCGATAAAGGAAAGGCTCAGGCAGAAGATAGACAAGGCCGGAATAGAGGCCAACCCTGAACGCCTGGAGCAGGAAATTATCTTCTACGTGGAGAAACTGGACATCAACGAGGAGAAAGTAAGGCTTGCCCAGCATTGCAAGTACTTTATGGATACCATCAAGAATGATCCGCTGGCGGGCAAGAAACTGGGATTCATAGTGCAGGAGATGGGAAGGGAAATCAACACCCTCGGAAGCAAGGCGAACGACGCCGCCATCCAGGCTCTGGTGGTCAAGATGAAGGACGAACTGGAGAAAATACGCGAGCAGAGCCTGAACATTTTGTAGAAAGCCACTGTTGGTGCAATTATTGCAGTCTATTTCAAGTATATGAAATATATTCAGCGATATGGATTCCTGGCCCTTCTGGGGCTGGTTCTTGCCGGGTGCGGCACACCCCAGGCGATGCTTTTCAATGTGGAGGTAATGACCCCTAAAGCTTTTGTGCTGGAAATTGACGAACAGAATACCTCGGTTGTTGCAACCTGCGACATTCACGTCAAAGACAGTTCCGCAATGGCCCGCATTGCCTCAGGAGCAGCTGCTTATCTTGAGGAAAAGAACGCTTTGGAGGAAGGAAGTGTAGGCGCATATACAATTCCGGCAGAGGAATACAAGGGCACAGGAGACAAGGAGTATCTTGAACAGCTGATGATGGCAACCGGAAGCGGCGTGCTTGTAATACTGGACGGTCTCAACCTGGACAGATTCACTATCAGCAGAGAATTCAACGGAATGTTGGGTACTGGCACTTTCGTGACTATGAGAGGAAAAGTCTCCATGACAGTTTATGACGCCATCGCAGATAGCACCCTCTTCAATAAAACCGTGTCAGACAGCATTTTCTTCAAGATTCCGTATGAAGAGAGCCTCTCTGAAAAATCCGTAAAAAATTTCATCGCAGCCAACGATACCATAATAATGACCGCATTCGGGCAAAAACTTGCAGAACATCTCTGCAACAGTTGGGTGGAAGAAGAGTGGATGCTGATAGACTATCCGGAGGAATCCGCCTGGCACAACGCCTACAAAGACGCTATGGACTTCAAGTGGGAGGAAGCAATCAAGGCCTGGATGCCTCTGACAGAAGACAAGAACCCAGAGAAAGCCTCCTATGCTGCATTCAACATTGCTGTTGCGTGCCAGATGCTGGGGCAGACAGACCTTGCCATAGAATGGCTTGCATTCGGAAGAAGCAAGTTCGATTTCTCCGAGGCAAGGCAGCTTAGCCTGTATCTGAACAACCACAAGAAAACTCTGGAAAGAATTAACCGTTAACTAAATATGCAGGATTTTTTTGCGAATATCCAGTGGGAGCATCTTCTTAGACTGCTTATAGCCGGCATACTTGGAACGCTGGTGGGACTGGAAAGAGAATACCGCGCAAAGGCGGCAGGCTACAGGACCCATTTCCTCATTTGCCTCGGAAGTGCCACTTTCATGCTAATCTCACAATATGGGTTTGAGGCAGTGCTGCAAAAGTATGGCGGACAGGTTAATGCAATGAGACTGGATCCTGCCAGGGTAGCCGCGCAGGTAGTGTCCGGTATTGGTTTCCTGGGTGCAGGTACAATCATACTCCAGAAACAGATTGTCAAGGGCCTTACAACAGCTGCCGGACTCTGGGCGCTGGCAGGTGTGGGCCTTGCCGTAGGAGCCGGAATGTATGTGGTCGGGATAACCGCCACGGTTCTCATCCTGGTGGGTCTGGAAGTTCTCCGTTTCTTCTTCAAAGGCCTGGGACTCAGAAGCATTGGCCTTGAGATAATGATTCCTGAGAAAAAGCAGCTGGAGGCCATACAGAAAATCCTGGCAGAAACCAAGTACGTTGTAAGCAACTACAACGTCAGCGAAACCCCTTCCGGATTCAAGGTTGACGTTGTTGTCAGGATACACAACAAAAACGAGGAGAACGAGCTTTTCAAAAGTCTAAACGAAATCGACGAGCTCATTCTCATGAAACTGGACTAGAATCCCTATTCCCTTATCGACTTGAATCCCCTGCCGAGAGTTTCCGAGGAGTTTATGATGTTTATGAACGCCTGCGGATCTATCTCTGCGATGCGGTATCTGAGATTTACCACCTCGCGTCTTGTAAGGTTGACATAGATAATGTCTTTCTGCTCTCCCTTGTACATTCCGGTGGCGTGGATAAGGGTGGCTCCGCGATGCATGTCGTCGATAATCACCTTGCGGATTTCATCCTGCCTGGTGGAGATTATCATCATTGTCTTTGCAGACTGGCCCTCGATGACCTTATCGATGATTGTACTCTCCAGAATGATAATGAGCCAGGAGTACATCGGGAGTTTCCAGTCTCCGAAAGCGATTACCGTAGAGAGAGTTATGAGACCGTCCACAATGGTTACCGCAGTTCCCATGGAGATGTGGAGATACTTGTTTATTATCATCGATATGATATCACTTCCGCCGCTGGTGGCTCTTGATCGGAATATCATTCCAAGGCCTATTCCGTAGAGAATGCCTCCGAAAATCGCAGCCAGCAACTGGTGGTCGTAAAGGCTTATGGCGGCTTCTCCCGTAAGGCCTTCAGAGGCAATCTTCTGGCTGATTTCCGGCTCAATGAGAGAGTCGAATCCGTAAGTCTGGTGGATAATCCACATAAATGCAGGAATGAAAAGAGTGCACAGCAGCGTCTTTATTCCAAAGCGGCTTCCAAGGATTATTGTTCCCAGGATCAGAAGAGGAATATCCATGCACAGGGCCGAAACCTCAGTTCTCCATCCCCAAAGATGATGGAACACCATAGAAAGGCCGTAGGTTCCGCCCGGGGCAAAGCCATAAGGCTCTATAAGGAGCACAGCCCCCAGTGAAAAGATGAAGCATCCACCCACCAGAAGGCTGTATTCCAATATATTCTGCTTTGTAAAAATCTTTCCGGCAGCCATAAATTACATCATCATTCCGCCACAAACCTGGATAACCTGGCCTGAAACGTATGAGGACATGTCGCTTGCCAGGAAGAGGCAAACGTTTGCAATGTCCTCAGGAGTACCGCCTCTGCGGAGAGGGATCTTCTTGTACCAGTCCTGCTTTACTTCCTCAGGAAGCTTGTCTGTCATCTCGGTGATGATGAAGCCTGGAGCCACTGCGTTTGCGCGGATTCCCCTTCTTCCCATCTCCTGGGCAATGCTCTTTGCAAGACCGATCATACCGGCCTTGGAAGCGGAGTAGTTGCACTGGCTGGCATTGCCGTGAACACCGACAACAGAAGACATGTTGATGATGCTTCCGCCCTTCTGGCTCATCATTACAGGAGTAACTGCGTGGATGAAGTTGAATGCACTCTTGAGGTTAACTGCCAGAACCGCATCCCACTGTGCCTCAGTCATCTTGAGCATAAGGCCATCCTTGGTGATACCGGCGTTGTTTACCAGAACGTCTATTCTTCCGAGTTCCTTGACAACCTGGGCAACGGCATCGTGAGCCTGCTGGAAGTCAGCGGCATTGGAAGCAATGGCCAGAACCTTTACGCCAAAGGCTTCAAGTTCTTTCTTTGTCTGCTCGCCGAGTTCATCGATAACGAGGTCTGTAAAAGCGATGTTTGCTCCTTCAGAGGCAAACTTGAGGGCAACTGCCTTGCCGATTCCTCTTGCTGCACCTGTAATCAGGGCAACCTTTCCTTCGAGTAATTTCATAATATTCTGATTTTGTTTTATTTGTTTTCCTTTTCATATCCGCCGGCCAGCACTCCTGTAAGGTCGTATTCCGTGGCGGAGATTATTCTAACGGCCGCAAATTTACCAATTAATCGCAGAGGGTCAAAGCCCTTGCAGCCTTTCAGGTCCACGAGTATGCTGCCGTCCACCTCCGGGCTTTCCCTCTGGCTGCGGCAGATAAGGAATCCGTCCTTTACATCATCTATGATGACCTTCTCCACACCGCCAACTCTCCTCCGGTTGTTTTCCAGTGAGATACGGCTCTGGAGCCTCATAAGCCGGCCATAGCGTCTGTTCTTCACGCCCTGCGGGATATTGTCAGCAAAGTTTTTGGCATCGTATGTTCCTTCTTCCTCGCTGTAGGTGAAGGCCCCCAGCATCTCGAAGCGGTTGGTTTTGACAAAGTCCAGGAGGTCTTCAAACTCCTGCTCCCCTTCTCCGGGATGACCCACTATCATCGTGGTTCTGAGAGCAATGCCCGGAACCCTTGACCTAAGGTCATCCAGAAGGGCCTGCTGCCTTGCGCGGTCCACGCCGCGTCGCATCATCTTGAGGATTTTGGTGGAGGAATGCTGCAGTGGGATATCCAGATACTTGCACACCTTCGGATTTTCAGCCATCACTTTCAGAACGTCTTTCGGAAAGCCGGTCGGATAGGAATAATGTATCCTGATCCACTCGATTCCCCCAATCTTTGAGAGGCGTTCAATGAGCGGGGCCAGCATCTTCTTTCCGTAGAGGTCCATCCCGTAGAAAGTGGTGTCCTGGGCTATGAGTATGAGTTCCCTCACGCCCTTGGCAGCCAGTGCCTTGGCCTCCCTTTCCAAGGTTGCCATCGGAATGGACTTGAACGGTCCCTTGATCAGCGGGATGGCGCAATAGGAGCACTTGCGGTTGCAGCCGTCCGCAATCTTCAGGTACGCGTAATGGGAAGGGGTTGTAAGATGCCTCTTTGTCCAGTCCTTTTCCTGCGGAAGGCTCATCCACCTCACGATTTCCTTCCACTGGAAAGATCCGAAGAAGGCATCCACTTCCGGAATGTCAGCCTGGAGTTCTTCCCTGTAGCGCTCGCTAAGGCAGCCGCAAACCACTATCCTGCCCACAAAACCATCCTGCTTTGCCTTTACGGCACTCAGGATCTCGTCTATGGACTCTTTCTTTGCGTCGCCGATGAAACCGCAGGTATTGATGATTACGGTATCCGGACGGGATTCCTCATACGGAACCTCCTCCGGAACAATCTCCAGCCCTTCCGACAGTTTTGCCAGAAGATGCTCGGAATCTACCCTGTTCTTGCAGCAGCCCAGGGTAACCAGCTGAACTTTATGAGGTTTAGGTTTTGTCATCAAGGATTATACAACCTTTCTTGGAACGCTTGCCTTTGCTGGAGCGGCCTGCTTTGCGTTTACCTTGGCGCCTTTCTGCTTTGAGGCTTCCTTTGCCTGCTTGGAGGCTGCTGTCTTTGCACTCTCCTCGTTTTCTGCGGCCTTTGCCTGGTCTTCCTCAGTCTCGAAGTCAAGGCTTGCATATTCCTTCAGGCAGTTGTACCACTCCACAACTTTTTTCATATGGGAAGGATAGAACCTGTCTCCGTCATAATCAGGAACAACCTTGCCGAAGAATTCCTTGAGCTCTTCAGGAGAACTCTTTCCGGAAGGGGCTTTCCCGTCGCCGAGGAAAGTCTTCATTGCTTCCAGAACTTCCTGGAGTTTCTTCTCTCCCTCCTGGGTGAAAATGGAAATGTCGCTCAGGGCGCTCATCTTGGTGGATGCGCCGGCGGCGAATCTTTTCTTTGTCAGCATAGACTCCAGAATGGCGCCTCTCGCGGCTTGTGCCACATAGGTAAACAGGCCCTGCTGGCCGCTGACTGTGAGTACTTTTCCTAAATCTGTCTTCATATTTAAAATCTTTAGAATTATTTCATTCCTCTTTCTTTCTTTATCTGCTCGTAAGCGCTCTGGACGCTCTTGAATTTCTCCTCTGCCGCCTTCTTGACATCATCGCCGAGACTCTCGACTTTATCAGGATGATATTTAACGGCCATGCGGCGGTATGCCTTGCGGACTTCCTCGTCCGTGGCGCTGGAGTCTATCTCCAGAATCTTGTATGGATCCTTCTCAGGCTCGAACATTCCCATTATGCTTCGGATGTCCTTTTCGCTGAGTCCGAGATAGCCTCCGATGGTAAACAGAATGCTGCTCTCTTCCGGAGAAACCTGCCCGTCTGCCTGGGCGATTCCCAGCAGATAATGGAACAGCTGCAGACGCTGGGAAATCTGCATATACTGCTTTATCTGGCTGCAGGCCTGGTAGATATCTATGTTGCTCTGCAGCAGTTTCTTGATGATGGTAAGGGCATCCTGAACGGAGTCTTCTCCAAAATTCTGGCGGACAAAGTCCTTTATGTAGTTAAGCTCGCTTTTGAGAGTCTTTCCGTCCGCCTTCATCACGGCTGTGGAAAGCACCAGAAGGCTTATGAGGAAACTGTTGCGCTGCTCTGTCTGGGAATACGGCCTGCGCCCACCAGTGTAACCGCCACCGGTATATCCTCCACCGGAATAGCCGCCTCCGGAGTTTCCTCCTGTCCAGCCTCCGCCAGAGCCCGTGCCAATCTTCAGGTTGGAGCTGCCGTCAATCGCGGAGCCTATAAAGAAGCCTATAATGCCCCCTATATAGCCTCCCAAGGCCCATCCGACTGCTCCCAGTATCCACTTGAATGCCGCCATATTATCAATTCATTTGTTTCAATATCTGTCTTGCCTGCGCCTCTATGTCCTGGCCCTGTACGGACTCAAGCATAAAGTCCGCAAGGCGTAACCTTTCCTTGTCAGAGACCTGGCTTGCGAGCCGGGCCCTTATCTGTTCTTCCGAGCTTCCGTCCCTTTCCTTTACCCTGCGGATTCTCTCCTTCAGCGGAGCGGTAACCACCAGGGTCTTGTCCATGAAACTCCTTACATATCCGTTTTCCAGTATCACGGCGCTTTCAAAAATCACCGTTCCCCTCTTCCATCTTTTCCAGAGTCGGAAATCTTCCATCACAAAGGGATAGACAAACTCCTTAACCTTTTCCAGAAGATTCCTGTCTCCGAATATAATTGCGGCCATTGCCTTCCTGTCCAGTTTCCCCTTCTTGAGGATGCCCTTCCCGAGGATCTTAACAAGTCCGGACAGTATCTCGGGCTTCTCGTCATAAAGTTCCTTAGTCCTTGAGTCCGAGTCATATACCTTGCAGCCCAGAGACCTGAACACTCCGCAGACATAGCTCTTTCCGGAGCCTATTCCGCCCGTAACTCCCAGAACTTTTGCCATATCAGTTTGCGTCCTTGCCTTCTTCCGGCAGCATAACCACCCTGTCCACAAAGGAAGGGTCCACCCTAAGGTCAAACACCCCGTCTGGAGTCTTGTCCACAAGCACCTTGGCCTTGCCGGAGGCGGAACTGACCGCCTGGCTGTAATCCACGTATGCCGCAAAATCATCCGGAGTCAAGGTGCGCTTGCGGCCGAATTCCTCCTTGAAAGTTATCTTTACGGTGGACGGGACGAGAATCATCCTGGAACCTTCTTCCTGGCCCCTGACCTCAACCGTAAGATTAAGGCTGCGGCCAACGTAACGCCCGACATTCAAGTGATAGACTATCTTGTTTTCAGACATCTGCACACCCGGCATAGGCTCAATGGCCGCTTCTCCCTGAATGCTTCTTTTAAGAGACCTGGCCGATATCTTTTCCGTGAAGACGGAATCTATGGACTTGATCACGCTTTCCTGTCCGTTGATAAGCACGGAATCCGGATTGACGGACACCCTGTCCAAAGCCATGTACTGCGGCTTGAAACTGAGATCCGCCTTCAGGCAAACCGGAACCTTTTTCTGGAACGTCTTGGGAAAGACGAAAACCAGAGTGTCCGAAACAATCTCGTCTATTGTAAGATACCCGTCCAGTTTCTCCGCCGCCCTGTCCTTTATCTGCGATGAGAGGATGTAGAAGGCATCTTCCTTGCCGCTTACGGGGCGGAGGGCGGAAGGTTCTGCCCTGAACGTGAGAGTCTCTCCCTTCCTGGAAGCGAAATACTTGTGCCTTAGCAGGTAAAAGCCGGAGGCCTGGCCTCTTATGGTCAGAGGATCCTGGCTGGTGGACTTGAACACGCGGCCCTCCATAGGAGCGGAAAGCTCCACATTGTAATGGAATACATAGCGGTACTGGAGGCCCAGTTTCATAACGCCCCATACAACCAGCGCAACGAGCAGGGAAATGATGAGAACCACTATTTTCCCGCCCCAACTGATCTTCAAGCCCTTATGGAGATTCTCAAAAGACAAGGCCTACTGCTGCTGAGCGTCTGAAAAATCCCTTACTATTGAACTCTTGGCAACCTTGATGCGGACATTGGTGTCTACTCTCATCATTACGTAGTTTCCGTTTTCCGGAATCTCCTCGATCGTTCCGTAGATGCCGCCTATGGTTACCACCTTGTCGCCCTTCTTTAGCTCGTTGCGGAACTTCTGGAGTTCCTTCTGCTTCTTCTGCTGAGGACGTATCATGAGGAAATACATGATTGCGAAGATTGCAACCATCATAATGATAAGTGACAGTCCCCCGCCGCCCTGCTGGGCAGGCTGCTGTGCCTGGAGAATAATGGAAATGATATTCATGTTAAAAGTGTTTTTGTTGTTTTCTAGAATCCGCCAACCATTCCGATTGGATCTTTTGTGATTTTTCCCTGGGAGTGCATATCCTTCAGAATGGCGTTAAGCACACCGTTTACAAAGGAGTAGCTCTTAGGGGTGCTGTAATGCTTTGCAATGTCCACGTACTCATCTATGGTTACCTTGAACGGAATGTTGCTGAATGTCTTTGCCTCCGCAACTCCCATAGATACAATCAGTATATCAGACTGTACAACTCTGGAAACATCCCAGTTGGACATATAGGAAGATACAGTTTCCGCAAGGTCGTCATATTCCACCATCACGCTTCCCACAAGCTTGCGGGCAAAAGCTTCGTCCTCCTCCTTCTCAAACAGTGCCGGAGGGTCTATGTGACCTGCCTTTGCTATCTTTCCCAACTCCTTGAGAATGAGCTCCAGCACATAATCCAGGTCATCCGCCCACCAGATGCACTCCCCTTCCAGAGCATCCTCCAGCACCGTGTTTCCGGACAGAAGTTCTGAATACACACCCCGGAACAGCTTTACTGCATCCCCCATTACAGGAGATTCCTTACCGACATATTCCTTGAAGAAATCAGAAGCAATCATCGCCGTGTAAACTGATTTCAAAGGAGTTTCCAGATCACTCCAGCCTATTCCCATATTGGTGCAGTGGTTGTTGAACACCGCATCCGCCTTTACAAGGGCGGAAAACGGGTTTGAAGCAAATTTCCTGTTAACCTCCACTACACCCAAATCCGGTTTGAACTTTCTCATCTGCTGGGCAATCTTGTCCTCTGCGACTGGAACAAGAGCCGAAGGAAGCAGCCACATAAGGCAATACAGCTGGCGTGTCTTTTCCAGAGAAAGCACAAGCTCCCTCTCTGCCGCCTGGATGTCTGTATTTTCCGTGGTAATCCTGCTGTAAAGCTCCTTGAAAGCCTTTATTCTTATAAGTGTCCTGCTAATCATTTGAGACAAATTATAATATTTGACAAATATAACGAAAAATGAGAGCAAAAAGTTATATCTTTGTCAAGAATTAAAATTGCAAGATTATGTATCAAGAAGATTTTGATAATTCTTTCTCTCAGGAGAAAAGCGGGGATGACATTTATTCAAGGCCGGTAAGAGCGGGCAAGAGAACTTATTTCTTCGACGTGAAGGCCACAAAGAACAACGATTACTACCTTACCATAACAGAAAGCAAGCGCAAGGTGGAAAAGGACGGGCGTTTCTCTTACGACAAGCACAAGATCTTCCTCTACAAGGAGGATTTCGAGAAGTTTGCCGCAGGCCTGCAGGAAGTTGTCCAGTACATCAAGGACAAGTGCCCTGTCCAGGAAAGAGTCTATACAGAACCTTCTGAAGAGGCTCCAAGAAAGACCGACTTCACCGATGTAGATTTCGATAAGCTCTAGAAAAAGAACAATAACAGAAACCCCGGGACCAAAATCCCGGGGTTATTTTTAGAGCCCATATAATCAAAAAACGGAATTATTTTCCTGTCATCGTGAATGACATATATGGAGAGTGACCGACTTCCTTGTATGTCTGGGCATCGTATGCTACAAGGCGCACATAGTATGTGTGCTGGCCCTTCTTAGGGTGAATGTCGCTGTTCCACATCCAGACTATCTTGTTATTGAGAACGAATTTGTCAGTCTTGTTCTTGTTTTTGAATTCCTTGAGCTTTTGGACAGGATAACGCAAGCGTCCCTCTCCTCCATAATCATTAGATAAATACTCATGTGTAGTGCCTTTCGGACATTCAACTTCCATATAGATCTGGGCGTCATGTTTCTTCATTCCCGTGAAGTCTGCTGAGAAATGGCATACCATTTTCTTCTTTCCGTTTTTGTCTTTCACGTTCGTCTCAAGCCTGCAGTTCTTGAAAGTCGCTTTTTGAGCGTAAGTTGCATTAGGCTTCAAAGAGGAGAAAAGAAATGCCATGATCATCATGACAACTGTGACTCTGAATGTGCTTTTCATCTTTGTTTTGCTTTAAATGGTTTATGAGTCCAAAAATAATGAAAATCGGGAATCCAAGTCAGTATTTCCTATGAAATTCGGGAATCCAGGTCCGATTTTCAGGTCTTCAATGATTATCACCTTCTCTAGTTTTGATAAAAATCCGCTGCGGATAAAGCAAAAATACCCGTATAATCAGCGGAAACCTTGCAATTTTTATATGTTTCCGCTGGAAATAAGGCAAAAACCCGTAATAAAGAAAAACCTTCCAGATGATTTCTGGAAGGGGTTAGTGATTGGTTTGAGGTACCAAGCAGAATCGAACTGCTGTACACGGTTTTGCAGACCGTTGCCTAGCCACTCGGCCATGGTACCGGTTTGGGAATGCAAATATAACAATCTTTTTTGATAATTCAACTTTGATTATTCCACATAAAGGACCAAACCTTTAAGATACTCCCCTTCCGGGTGGCAGATATCTACAGGATGGTCGGCTGGCTGGGTAAGGCGGTGGATGATCCTGACTTTTCTTTTTGCTAAGGTTGCAGCGCTGAAAACAGCCAGGGCGAAATCTGTCTTGTCAACTACCTGGGAGCAGCTGAAAGTGAAGACGATGCCGCCTTTGGCAACCTTTTCTATAGCCATGGCGTTGAGCTTCTTGTAGGCCCTCAGGGCGTTTTGCTTAGCACTGAGATGCTTGGCAAATGCAGGAGGATCGACGATCATAAGGTCGTACTTTCCTTTTTCCACATTTCTGAGGTATTCAATGGCATCGGTGCAGACGCATTCGCAGTTTTGGGTGAAGCCGTTAAGCTTCAGGTTGTTTTTGCAGGCGTCAATGGCAAGCTGGGAACTGTCAACGGAATCGCAATGTATAGCTCCACCGCTCATGGCGTAAACGGAAAAGCCGCCGGTATAGCAAAAGAGGTTGAGGACCGTCTTGCCGTCAGAAAGCCGTCCGACCATGTTGCGGTTATCCCTCTGGTCCAGGAAGAAACCGGTCTTCTGGCCCTTTTCCCAGTCCACAAGGAACTTGCAGCCGTTTTCCTTCACCTCTGTATACGACTGTGGAGTATATCCGTCTCTTATGAAGAGGTAATCGTCATCTCCCTTGAAAGTGCCGATTGGAGTGGACTTTGAATAAATGGCGTCTATGCTGTCCGGGAAGATTGTCCTTATGGCCTCGGCGATGTCTTTTCTTGATTGATACATGCCGGCGGAATGAGTCTGCATAACAGCAATTCTGCCATAAATGTCTATTATCAGGCCAGGAAGGTAATCCCCTTCTCCGTGAACAAGACGGAAACAGTCCGTCATACCCTCGTTCACGGAAACGAGAGTTGTTTTCCGCTGGGAATAAGCGGCCTGGATTCTGTTCTGCCAGAAAGATTCATCAATGTCAGAATCATCCCAGACCAGCATCCTTACCATTATGGAACCCTTCTGGAAATGGCCCTTGCCTAGAAGTTGGTGATCTGAAGAAAAGACTTCAACGGTATCCCCGTTTTGCGGATCACCTTCTGTCTTTGCAACGGCACCGGAGAATACCCACGGGTGGAACCTCTGTAGACTCTGGTCTTTACCCCTTTTTAGAATGACTTTCTTTTCCATCAGACAGACATCAGTTTAATGTACATTTCCCTGCAAACCCAGGCATCTATTGCTGCGTATTTAAGCTGTGCGTCGGAGAGCTTGCTGCTTTCCCAGTTGGAGAGCTGCTGGGCCTTGGAAACCCTGATACCCAGAATGATGGCACTCATCTTCCTGACGCTCTTTTCCTCTATGCCGAATTTTTCGGTGATGGTCTGAAGGTCAGCAAAACCGCCGGCTTCGAACTTGGAATACCAGTTGAGACCGTGGATATCGTCCCTTACGGCAGCACCTACCTTGATAATGGCAGGATCGGCGAGAATGGAAACA
Organism: Bacteroidales bacterium; assembly: GCA_017548505.1. Lineage (GTDB taxonomy): Bacteria > Bacteroidota > Bacteroidia > Bacteroidales > UBA932 > Egerieousia. The sequence continues at coordinate 19,130 of JAFYZX010000092.1, forward strand.
AGTTCCTTTGGCATCCCCAGCTGCTGAAGGCGGAAAATATAGGCGTGGTCATCAGTGGAAAGCTGGAGCAGGGCAATGTGGTTCTTTGGAGCCCTGGCAACAAAGCAAGGCTTGGTCTCGGTGTCAAAGCCTATGACCTTGACTTCCCTAAGTGTTCTGATTGCGTTGCGGAATGCCTGGTCCTCCCTTTCCACAACGGTAATCTCCCCGGGGAACTGTGCCATCGGCAACTTCTCTATCTGCTCAGTTGCAATATGTTGAAGGAAAGCCATCTAATTGAGTTTATCTTTTATCTTCTCCCAGGTATAAGGCACAAGTTTCTGGATTCTCTTCAGGTTGTCAGGGTTGAGGTTATCCTTGCTGAAAGGAACCACAACGGTGGTAACGTCCTCGCTGCCAACAGCCCTTCCGTACTTGAAGGCGTGTGTAAGGCCTCCGTTTTCCTCAAGATTCTTGCTTGGAACACCGTAGGAAGGAACGGAGATGAAGGCATCCACCTGTCCCATCCTGGTCCTTAGAGCCATAAGCCTGTCTTCACGCAGAGTCTTGCAGCACTCTATTGCCGTAAAGACCGCAGGATCGATGAAGGTAAAGTCATCCGCGATAAGGTGTGCGTAGATAAGCTTTCCGTTGCGGCGGTATGTCTTCAGCTCGTCAAGAGTCTTTTTCAAGGTATCCAGAAGGAACGGATAATGAGTGCAGCCCAGGATAATGCTCTTAAGCGGTGCCTGTTCAGGAGACTGGCGGAGCTGCTCCAGAAGGTTGACCAGGTGGAGCCTCGCATAGTTGGCGGCGGAATTGAGCTGGAACTCAGCGAATTTCTTGTTGACTTTCTTGTAGAGGATGGCGTTGTCTGCATAGCAGAAATTGTAAACATCCATAAGGTCTTCCTTGATGTCGTCCGGACCGTCTCCAAGCCTTG
>JAFYZX010000015.1 GCA_017548505.1 Bacteroidales bacterium
CATCGCCCCTTAGATACCTCACCCATGAGAAAAGCCGTCGCTGAGCCAAATACTCAGTATCGTATTCGTTGGCGTATGCTTCCCTTTCAAAGCTGATTCTGAAATATGCTTTCCTGGCTGAGAAACAGCACAGAAGCCTTATCAGCCATTCCAGGACATACCAGATGTAGAAGAAGACAAAGAGCATTTCCCTCTGCTGGGCGGAGTGTATCATTTCGTGGTTTAAAGAGGAGTCAGAGAAAAAAGCACCCTTCCTCACCACGATAAGCCCGAAAAGGTTTATCGCGATGAAATCCTTACCCATAAAAGGGACTTTTTTCCAGTAGCGGACTCTTGCCATCTGTTACCAGTCGTGATGATGGGCTACTCCCAGGCTGTCCTGAGGAGTGGCGGCATTGAAGAGGGAATCCAGGTAGCTGTTTATGCAGGATATGCCATGGTCCAGTTCCTTCTTTGGCCAGGCGTTGGTGCCTCCGGAATAGATGCAGCCTTTCTCGTATTCGATGTCAATATGCCAGCCGTATCCGTCAAGAACTTCCATTCTTGGACGGTAGGATCTTTTGAGTTTATGAAGGGAGTGTTCCTCTGCGATATCGGCAATTTTCTTCAGGGCTTCTTCCGGTACTCTGACAAGATGGATGTCGTTGTCATCGTGGGAATAGCCCAGCTGGACGGTGCCGTCCTCAAGCACTTTCAGCGTGTAAAATTGGATGGGGTAGGCCATGGTTCCGCTGTAGGAGTACTCGTAGGACTTTACGCTTCCTTCCGGCTTGTCATTGTCTCCAGACTCTATGTTTCCGTGAATGAAGTGGCTTCTGGAGCAGAAATTTAAAAGAGCCATAATGCAGGTTAATGTAAAGATGTGTTTCATATCGATGCTTTTTTGTTTCTGTTTAACGGATTCCTCCGCCTCCACCGCCTCCGGAGTAGCCTCCTCCTCCGCTGTAGGACGAGTGGCCACCGCCTCCGCTGTAACTGCTGTGTCCGCTTCCTCCGCTCCATAGAGATGTTGAAGTGGCGGCTCTCTCGTGCATAAGGCTGGAGTATACTGCGGCATTTGAAGTATAGTGGGCAATGTATCCGACCGTGCTGCTGAAGTCGAATGACGAGGTTTCCATAGTTTGGGCAAACTTGCTCATTGCAAAGTACTCAGGGCAAACCTTGCGGAAGTCTTTCATGACCTGGTCCGCAATTCCCAGCAAAGTTGCAAAAACAAGATACTCGTCCCAGAGCTTAACCTCCATAACGCCCCTTTCATCAATGAGTGTGAAATCCTGGAGGAATTTCTTCAGCCTCATAAGGCCGGCCAGTTCGTCATTGTTGACAGGAGAAGCAGTCTTCCTTAATTCAAGAAGCTTGTCGGCGTATGAACTCTTGTTCTTGAGCCACCGCTTGAGCTCGTTTTCCTGAAGGACTCCGTCTTTCCCTGCGGCACTCTTGAAAATGTAGTAGAGGGTGTTCTCCATTTTTATGTCTGACGGACTCTTGATGTTGCCTTCTGAATCTTCCGGATTATCCGTCTGGTCCGTGTGCTCGCCGATTTTGATTGTCTGCTTGCCGTCTTCAACGGTCAGAAGGAGTTCTCCCCTCTGGAAAAGGCGGAGAATGAAGGCCCCGAGCACATCGTTGATATCGGGATTCTCCTTGTAGGACAGGCTGTTCAGCGATTTGTTGGCGGCAAAGAGGCTGCCGTTGAAAGGAAGTTCCCTCTGCCAAGGGGAAAGGCCTTTTTTTATCTTGCTCCGTACCTTTTTCCTTCTTATGAGTATGCGTAGGGGTTTAAGGCTGATGAAATATGCCAAATAGGTCAAAAGCGTCTTGAGGAATGCAAGGAAAAAGATAAAGACTCCTGTCAGGGCAAAACAAATCCCGGTGGATACATTGTCTACAACCCTTGCGTTTTTAATCCCGAATTTGCCGCAGATCCATTTTGCCCAGTCATCTGTAAAGACATAATTGTCTCCGCTGTATTCTCCTCCGAAATTGGCTCCTTCCAGGGCTCTGTCCACAACAGTCTGGAAATCCTGGTCAAGGGTGTCGGCAGGGTGGATTATGTCCTTTTTGAGGGCCAGCATTACAATCATCCTGCTGCCTGAGTTGAAGTCATCTGTCCAGGCTTCAAAGCCTCCGTCCTTAAACGCTGTGCTTCCGTAATATCCGAAAGCCCAGCCCCTTGCGTTGGAGGTGTCTATCTGGACACTGTCTATAGAAACCCTCAGTTTGACTTTATCCGGTAAAGGATAAATGCCTGCTCCAACAAACAGATGATTGAAACCTTCCGCCTCGTTGTAAGATTTCATCAGGGAGCCAAGGGTGTAGGAAATGGTATATATCTTGTCCTTTTCTGTTTCTCCGTCTTTCAGTTCGTCAAGTCCCCAACAAAGTTCGTATGCTCCCTCTCCCTTTGAAATTATTCCGCAGCGCCCCTCCTTCTGTCTTCTTGTGGCGGAGACATCCCATCCCACAAGCGTGTAGTCCTTGCCGGTTTCGTCGCTGACCTTAAAACCGGAGAGGGTTATTCCCCTAAGGCCCTCCATCGGGATATAGCACTCAGTTCCCTTGGAGGTGATTGTCATTGTGCGCGTCTGAGTCACCACCGCATCTCCGTTGTTGCGGACATTAACCATTATCTCAAGGTTCTTGAGATAGGGCTGGCCTGCCGCCCACAAGGGCAGCAATATCCAGAGAAGGATGATGACAAAACGCCTTGACATTTAAATAGTAGGGAAGTCTTTCTTGGCTTCGTTGGCCTCCAGATACTCTCTCTTTCCGAAGTGGAGCATGCTGGCTACGAACGAGCTCGGCCACTGCCTTACCATACGGTTCATCTTGGTGGCGCAGTCGTTATAGACCATACGGCTCAGCCTTACGTTTTCCTCGTATCCGCGGATGGAAGCCATAGTGTCCTTGAATACATCAGCTGCCTGAAGCTGAGGGTATTGCTCGCCGATGGCTATCAATCTTCCAAGCACCTGTCCAATGGCGTTTTGCTGATTGTTGACATCCTCGGCTGAGGTAATGCTCGTCTGACGCCTCTGGGCTATTGTCTCCACCAGAGTGTCATGCTCGTGCTTGGTGTACTGCTCGGTCATCTTGACCAGGGCGGTTACGGCATCCCATCTGGTATTGAGCTGCACCGCTATCTGGCTGATGGCGTTATTTGCCTTCTCGTCCAGATCAACGAGGTTTCTCTGGGTTGAGTAGATGTAGAGCCCAACGATTACAATCAGGGCCAGAATTATAATTCCGATAATCATCTTCTTGCGTGTTTAAGGTTTAAAAATTCTCCTTCAGGCATTTGCGGCCCTGGTAGTTAACTGTCTTTTTCTTTTCCAGATACTTCATCAGGATGTCTGCGGTTCCGACGCTGAGGTCTTCTCCCTGGTCGTCACCGGGAACGTCGCTGGTAATGATGGCGTAGGAATTGGCAATTACCTTGTACTTCTTGTTGAGGTTGAGGGGCTTGCCGTCAGGACCGAAGAGCTTCAGGTCCTTGATGCCGGAGCGGTTCTTGTCCGTATATGTTACCTCGCAGGATATGCCTGAGGTGAACGGGAATCCGTGGTCATCCACACTCTTGCAGGCAATGAGCATATCGTGGAGTTCCTTTCCGGTAACATTTACTACAACGGCAGTGTTTCCGAACGGATCCAGACGTAAGACATCATTTACGGTAAAGTCTCCTGCAGGGTGGTCTTCATACCTTACTCCTCCGGCATTGCAGTAGGCTATGTCTGCGCCGCTGAAGTCCTTAAGGGCGTCACACATCAGAAGTCCGAGTTCCTCGTAACTGGAGAACGGAGCTTCAGCCTGTGCCAGAACTCTCTTGAACTCAGGATTGTCGCTAAAGTAATCCACCAGGCATTTTGCGGCCACGCTTGTCTTAGGGTAATTCTTTACGTTGATGTTGGTTGCGCTCTTTCCGGTAACCTTTCCGTTTTCAACTACAAGGACAGTGTGGGTAAGCTTCTTGAGCTTGTTCTCGTTCTGGGTAATCAGGACGCCGTTATGCAGCTCTCCGCCGTCTATCTGGGTATGGGAGTGTCCGCCGATAATCAGGTCAAATTCAGGGAACTTTTCGGCCATCTTCACGTCTTCGTCATATCCAATGTGGGAAAGGAGGATGAATACGTCGCACTCGTTTCTCAGATACAGATATTTTCTGATGGTCTCTTCCACCTGGGCAAACTTCATCCCCTTTACATTGTTAGGATGAGTGGATGGAATGCCGTTGAACTCGGCCTCCACAACTCCAAGAATACAGATCTTCACGCCCTTAACGTAATAGAACTGATACGGAACGGTATGGATTCCCAGTTCCTCGTCTGCAAAGATATTGGCGCAGATGTAAGGGAAATTAGACTCGTTTATGTTCCTGGCAAGTCCTGCCTGTCCGGAGTCAAACTCATGGTTTCCGAATGCGGAGCAAAGGAATCCTATCTGGTTCATGAGAGCAATCATAGGATAGGAAGCGTCCTCGGAAATATCGTTGATAGGGTTTCCGGTACGGTTATCTCCTGCGCTGATAACCAGAAGGGACTTGTCCATCGCCCTTAGGCTGTCTACAATGGCGGCCATCTTCGGCATGTTTTCAATGGCAGCGTGAACATCGTTGACAGACACAATGTTGATGTCTGTCTTGTAGGATGCTCTTATATTCTGCGATAGTGCCTTCCCCGTTCCGCAAACAATCAGAGCAAGGGAGGCAAAAACTAATAGGCACTTTTTCATCTTCCCTAGATTTTGAAAGTTATGCTTTGTCCTTCCTTAAGAGGGGCGTCGTCGCCGATCTTGTGCCCCTGGCTGTCAAAGACTTTCATCTCGTCCAGAGAGGAGATTTCCATTTTCTTCTTGAGGATATACCTTAGTATGGCGTGCTTTGCAGTTGCACCCCTGAATATCCTCACTTCTTCCTTGTTGACTTTTACTATCATGGCTTAAACTGTTATTGTCCGTTATTGTTTTTCATCTGCTCCTGCATCTTCTTGAATTCCTGGAACTGCTTCCACTGTTCGAATTCCTTCTGCTGCTCAGCCGTCATCTGAGGCTGCTCCGGCTGCTGAGGCTGAGCCCCCTGCTGGTACTGTGGTATCTGTATTTCAGGAGCCTGAGGAGTCTGAGGATCAGGAACTCCGGCCTTTGCAAGTTTCTTTTTCTTTGATCTTCTAACCAGATAGAATATCAGCAGTCCTGCAACCACAAGAAGGCAGATTCCAAGCACAGGACGGTAGCGAAGCCAGGCTATCGCGATAATAATCAGAGACCAAACAAGGCCTACGATTCCGCAAACCACTCCGAGTCCTGTTTCCACAATCTGTCCCAGGAACGGCAGCACCTTAAGAAGCGTAGGCACAATGCTTACAATGCTCCTCAATCCGCCGATTATGATCAATACGCCCAGGATTCTGAGAATCCAAAGAATCATTTTGTTGGTAGCGTGCTCGCTGTCGAACATCTCCTCTGCGGTGTTCTCTCCCATATAGAGCAGATCCAGCTTGTAGCCGTTCTTTGCCTTGTAGTAGGTGAAGGTATCCCCAACAATCTTTGCAATTATGGATACCTTGGAAGGCATATCCTTGGTAAAGGTTATCCTTACGTCTCCCACTTCCGGAACATTAGGGTTGCGGCCGATATAGACCACATTGCCCTGGGTGTGTACAACGGCTGCGGAATCCGGTACGAGGTCCAGCAAACCTCCCCTGGACAGGAAAGCCTTGGCATTGTCTCTTGCCGCCTTGTCCAGCTGCTTGGTCAAATCAGCATCCAGTGCCACTGCCATCGGCTGCTCGTTGTGGAAGGAACTTACCTGCCCGCTATTCAGCCTGTAGGCTCCAAAGGTCACGTTCTCAGCCGCTGATGACTCGTCCTCGACAGTCTGATAAACAAAGTTCAGGGCCTGATAATCAGGATCCTTGAAATTTGCTGAATTTATCGGTGAACCAGACCAGTCTTTTGAATATGTGTAAGTGGTGACGGTTTCCTGAGCTCCGCCAATCTTGTCTTTCTTCTCTGTCTTTTCGTGCTCAACCCACTGGTAATACTCCACGTTGCGGTGCAGTTTCACGGCCACAGCCCCAATGTTGAAAGTTCCGTCTGAAAGGGAGTCCGTTGTGGTTGCAAGTGCCACTGCGTGCACCAGCTGGCCTTCCAGATCCGGGCTCTTGACTGCCGGATTCTCCATCTCCACATAGTTCTTCTGCCCTTCCTTGAGCATATCGGAGGTCTTTACCGCCCTTCCCTCGTTCCACCAGAGGAGGATTGTTCCGCCAATGAACATCAGGATGCCGATCAATACGCCACCCAGTGAATTCTTAAGTCTTGTCCCGTATCCTGTACGGGTTACTTCCGTGTAAGCCATCTTTAAAATATTTTGTAATTATTCAACGCTATTTATTCTATTCTACAAATTTAGTTTTTTTAGGGAATTTGAACTAATTTTGTAAAAACACTTCTTATGAAAACAATCTGCCGCTTTTTCATTTGTTTCCTGTTGCTTTGGGTTGGGTTATTGTTTTCACAATCTTTATTTGCCCAATCCACCTTCAAGTTCTACGATGACATTTCCCTTCCCCAGACCGATTCCTGGAACTTTGTCAGGCAGGGCGAGGTCTCTCCTTCGATGTACACTGGCACCATCAACCTCTCTGTCCCCATCTACGAATACAAGGACAAGGACTTTACCATACCAATTGTAGCAACATACTCCTCTAATGGCAACACTCCCAACCAGCTTCCCGGCATCCTTGGTCCCGGCTGGAACCTTTCCGTGGGCGGCTGCATCACCATAGAGACCAACGGCATCCCTGACTATGGCGAGAACCAGAAGCATATCCCCGGCTTCTTTGCCGTCCACGACACCGCTGAGGTCAGAAGATACTATCCCGACACCTGGTGGCGTTTCATGTTCAGCCTTCTGGACAACGGTTCAGGCTCCGGCGCTCCCGAGATAGTCATCTGCCCCGGCCCCAAGCCCACCACTCTCCATACCGGCGAGATGGACGCGCAGCCTGATGTCTTCCATTTCACCCTTCCCGGTCACAGCGGCAGCTTCCACCTGGATTTCGGCAAGAAGATAACCGTCTATAGCACCTCGTCCGACCGTCACGACTACAGGGTGGAGATTGAATCCCAGCCGTTCTCAGACCCTCCTCAATACGGCTTTACCCGTATCAAGACCATCACTATCATCACCGGCGATGGTTTCAGGTATATCTTTGACGGGCGTCCTGATCATAAGTATGTCGACCTTACCAAGACCGGCGAGCGAAACTTCATGGACCTTATCACCGCCTGGCATCTTACCCGGATCGAGGCTCCCGACGGCCGCTGTGCAGAGTTCACATACGAAACCCATCAGCGCACCATATACAATCCCCGGAATTCTGTCACCAGCAGCGAAGTCTCCGACAACCAGTTCTATTTCTACCATCCTGTGATGCAGTGCTATACCGCCTCCGGCAGGGAAGACGGCGAGGAGACCCACCCGACAATGAGCCGCACCTCTTTCATTAGCTCCATCTCCTTCAGCGGCGGCTCCCGTATTGACTTCGCCTACGATTCCTCCACTACAACTTCCACTTTCAAGGGCGACCAGTACCGTCAGTCTCATGTCTCCACTCCTAAAGATTACCTGAATACTTTCAGGCTCAAAAGCGTCACTGTCTATAAGGACAGCAACCTCTCTCCTGTCGCCAATGCCACCTTCTCTCACGAAAGGAACACCAACGGTGGCAAGACCAACTACCTCCAGTCTATCACCGTTCAGGGCATTGGAACCTATTCTTTCGACTACATAGGCTGGAACGACTCTTCCAATCCCTATCCTTACCATGCCACCTTTTCCGTGGATCACTGGGGATATTACAATGGCAAGAGCGGTCCTTTCTACCCGAACTCTTCCGTCACCCTCTCTACCCAGAAGGAGACCATCATCGGCACTTCCAGAAATCCAGACGCGTCCTATGCTCGTCTGGGCATGATAGAGAAGATTACTTACCCCACCGGAGGCTACACCACATTTGAATACGAGTCCCACAGTTATTCCGCCGCCGTGAGCCGCGACTACAACGCTGTTGAGGAAAAGAGTTTTTCTCCGCGACTTGTTATGACCACGGGACAGGCTGGAGGAGTGAGAATAAAGAAAATCTCTTCGTTCCTTGCTAACGGCACCCCGTCAGGCGAGAAGACCTACAGCTATGATGACGCTGCCGGCAAAAGTTCCGGCATCCTTGCCTGGACTCCCAGGTACCGGGTGGATTTTGTGTGCAAGGCCACGGACAACATCACTGAAAGCTCCTCGTATTCCTCCTCCTCCCTTCAGGACTACGGCTTCGCAGATATCGAATACCGAAGCGTGACCGAACACCTGGGTGATGGCACCCGAACGCTTAACGTCTTCACTTCCAGTGCCGACGGCAAGGGCTTCCGCGATGAACTGAACATAGGCATCAGCGGCTCCTATTCCGAGAAGGCCCTGCTCAACAACGGCAATGTTGTCCCGTGGCAGATGGGCCCGGACTACAGCCTTGGCAACCCTAGTGTCCACCGTGCCGTAGCCCCTCTTACCTCCTTCCAGAGCCAGAGGGGTCTGCTCAAGGAGAAGCGCACGTTCAAGAACGACACCACCCTTTCCGCCTCGGCGATCAAAAGGACCTCCTTCCTTCTTGACAGCCTGGCTTACACGGAATTGCCGTGCTACCTCATAAGACGGTTCTCCACATATCTGGTCTTTGCCGGCAAGCATCTGCCAAAAACAACCGAGTCCATAATCCGCACAGACGACCAGACACGTGAGAAGAAATCCCAGAAGTCTTTTACCTACAACGCTTATGCGGAAACCACAAGGATTTCTGAACTTACGGAGGAGGGCGATTCGCTCATCACGGAATATACTCATCTTAGGGATCTGCCTGACTTTCAGTTGGAGAACAACATAGTTTACAACACAATGCTCAGGAAAAACATCCTTCATCTTCCTCTGGAGGAGATGATCTACAGGAAGAAATCCGGAGAGAGCCAGAGGGTTCTCATTTCCGGAAGAAGATGCACATACAACACCTTCTATTTCGCCCATGACACGCTCGTCCTCCCGACTCTGGTGGAATCCTACGACCTGACCAGCCAGACCTGGAAGAAAGAGGCCAAGATCGTTTCGTATGACAGTTTCGGAAATATCACGCAGCTGGAAGATGCGGACGGGAACACGGTTTCATATCTGTGGAGTGCCGATGGACTTTACCTTCTGCTCCAGGCAAAGGGACTTTCGCAGAGCCAGATTCAGCAATATGTGACAACTGCAAATATCTCAGCTTCCACAGGCATTCCTGACGTTCAGGACAGAAATCTCCGCAGCGCCTTCCCCGATGCTGAGATAACCTCGATAAGATACCTCTGCGGCGTTGGACCGAACTGGATGAAGGATGCTTCCGGAACCATAACCGAATACACCTACACCCGCTGGGGAAAACTCAAGGAGACAAAGCGTTACGGTTCCGCTTCCTCTTCTCCTAAAACCACAAGGACAACCTATTCCAACGACAACTAGCATGAAAACAGATAACCTCATAAAAAAAGGACTGGGTGTTTGCTTCCACTGCGCCCGGCTGTTGTTTGCAGTCCTGCTGATCCTCCTGGCAGTTCCAAATGAAGCGGTTGCCCAGGACAGGCCAATCCATAATCCCGGCGATATGGAGCAGAGAATCATGATCAACGTCAACATGCCTTTGGAGAAGCTCAACCAGCAGTACACGCAGGAGTTGAACTATGCACTTCCATGCACGGGCGGTACGGTCACTTTCGCTGCATACTATAACCCCGTGGATCCGCATTTCAATATTACAGACCTGGAATATCTGAACGACTATTTGTCCTACATCCACGCAGACACCCTGATGGCCTTCACGTCCGCAACCACTAACCTAAGCCAGATGTGGTGGGACTTCACCCTTGAGATCCTTCCTAACAACACCTATTCCACAGACAATCCCCTCAAGGCTGCGTACAGGGATATAAACCTCGTATTCCCTTTCTCCACGGGAAATACCCTCCAGATAACAGTATCTCAGGAGAAGGGCGCGGACCGTCCCGAGCCGTTCCCCGAGTGGCCGGACCGTAGGTGTCCGCAGACGGAACCTCTCATAGACCACACTCCAAATCCCCTTCAAGACAGTGAAAGCCTCTCCAACTGGATAAGGAAAGCCACTTACATCGGAAACGACCCATACGTTCCAAATGACTCCATCGTTGACAAAGTCTTCTACAACGGCCTCGGCCAGCCAAAGCAGACGGTACAGATTGGAGCCAGCGCCAACTCTAAAAAGAACATAGTCTCTCCTGTGGAATATGATCCTTTTGGCCAGCAACTAAGGGAGTATCTGCCGTATGTGTCTTCTCTGGCATCAGAAAACTACGATTCTAATACTGCCACAAACCAGTTGAATTACTACCACGGACTTTACGGGAATACGGAAGACTTCCTATACACCGAAACTATTCCCGAAGCGGTTACCGGAAGGCCTCTCATCCAATATACTCAGGGCAAAATATTCCGTGACGCCGCATCCCTTCAGGAAACCCAGAGCGGAGTTCACAAGCCAAGAAGCGACGCAGACGGAAGGTACCTTTCAACCGCTTACAGCCTCTCCCGCCTGGAAGACAACATTCCAATTCTTCTTGCCGAGGATGGCTGCATAAAGAACCGCGGCGTTTACGGGCAGGAGGGAACCCAGCCGCTATTAAAGACTTTAACTACAGATTCTGACGGCAAGACCGTAGCAACCTTCACGGACGGAAAAGAAAAGACCATTCTGGTCAGAACATATCTTGGCGGAAGCACCGACACAACCGAAGCCGGAGGATGGAGTGACCTTGTCTATGTATATGACACAAGAGGACTCCTCTCCGCCGTCATTACTCCTGAAGGAGAAAACGAGAGGAACAAGACGGCTCAGAGCATAAGTCTTGACAGTGACTGGGCAAGAAAACGCTGCTACATCTACAAATATGACGGCCAGGGAAGGATGACGGAAAGACGCTGGCCGGGAAAAGGAAAGGAGCTGTTTGTGACAGATCCGGCTGGAAACGTTGTGGCAATGCAGGATTCACTGCTGAGACAATCAGGAAGATGGCGGCTTACAAGATACGACAGGGCAAACCGTCCGGTGGAGACTCTCCTTACACAGCATAGCATCTCCGAGAGCCAGATGAGGGCTTATTTCAGCG
>JAFYZX010000093.1 GCA_017548505.1 Bacteroidales bacterium
ATCAGGACCAGAATCAGGACCAGAATCAGGATCAGAATCAGGATCAGAATCAGGATCAGAACAAAGATCAGAATCAGGATCAGAACCAGAACAAGGATCAGAATCAGGACCAGAATCAGGATCAGAATCAAGATCAGAACAAAGATCAGAATCAGGATCAGAACCAGAACAAGGATCAGAATCAGGACCAGAATCAGGACCAGAATCAGGATCAGAATCAGGATCAGAATCAGGATCAGAACAAAGATCAGAATCAGGACCAGAACAAGGACCAGAATCAGGACCAGAATGATCAGAAACAGGATCAGCAGAATCAGCCGCAGGGTGGAGGTTCTGACCAGAAGATGAGTTCTCAGGCTGCAGCCCAGATGCTCCAAGCCATTCAGGATAAGGAGAAAGGCACGCAGGAGAAGGTGAAGAAGGCAAAAGCTGCCGCAGCAAAGAAAAAGAAGAAAGACAAGAATTGGTAAATTTGCGTTTGCATATATGAAGAACGGATTATTGAGATTATCGTTGATTGTAAGCCTTATTCTGGGCGCGTCCTGCCTTTGGGCGCAGAACAGTTTCAAGGTGGAGGCCCCTAACGTAGTCGGGGATGGCGAGAGGTTTCTTGTAAAGTTTGTGGCTAACGGAGAGGTTTCCAATTTTAATCCTCCATCCTTTGCCGGAGCCGACGTCATAGCAGGCCCAACCACTTCCACATCCTGGAGCTCTACTATCATAAACGGCAAGAGGTCAAGCTCCTACACCAAAACTTACACATACGTTCTGGAGGCTTCTGATCAGGGAACGGTAACTGTTTCTTCTGCAAGCGCAGATATAGAAGGGACAACCTATACAACCAACCCTCTTTCCATAGAGATTGTAAAGGGTTCTTCCGGACAGCAGGCTTCTTCACAGACTCAGACACAGCAGGCTCAGCCATCGGCTGCTTCTTCCCAGGCTCAGGCCCAAACTCAAAACCGCAGCCAGGATTATGACGACGATCCTGCCATTACCTACGGCAAGGCAGACCTGTTCCTGAGACTGTCACTGAATAAAACCAAAGTTTTCAAGGGCGAGCCTGTTACTGCAGTCCTGAAGATCTACACCAGAAGCAATATCGTTGGCTTTGAGGATATAAAGTTCCCTGTGTTCAACGGTTTCTGGAGCCAGGAAACCGAGGCTCCGCAGAACCTTAATTTCATCAGGGAAAAAGTTGGTAACCAGATTTACAACAGCGCCGTAATACGCCGCTATATGCTTATGCCGCAGAAGAGCGGAACGCTTACCATTGATCCTGCGGAGATGGTTGTCCAGGTGGAGGTGGCTTCACAGCCAAGGGGCCGCAGCATTCTGGACGATTTCTTCGATATGGTTGACCGCAATTATGTCAAGAAGCGTCTTTCTACAGGTAAACTTACCGTTCACGTTTCCGAGATTCCAAGCGGCGCTCCTTCTACCTTTGGAGGCGGAGTTGGCAAGCTGAATATGACCGCCCGTCTTACGAAGGACAGCCTTAACGCCAATGAGGCGGCTTCCCTCATCGTTGAACTCAGCGGAAGCGGCAACCTCAATCTCATAGAGAATCCTGTGGTTTCCTTCCCTCCGGATTTCGAGAGATACGATGCCAAGAGCACAAACAATTTCTCCAACTCCATTGAGGGTTATTCAGGAAAGAAAACCATTGAATATCCGTTCATTCCGAGAGGCGAGGGTGTTTATCAGATTCCTCCTATCCATTACTCCTACTTTGATCTTGGACAGAGGCAGTACAGGACTTTGACCACGGATACAATTACTGTTAAGGTTGGCAAGGGAACTTCCCAGAACACCGGCGGAATGTATATCCCGCAAACCCAGAAGACCGTAAACAACCTCGGAGAGGATATCCGCTACATCAAGACCGGACTTCCTTCTATGAAGGGAGAAAACTTCCTGGTGTTCAACTGGATATATTATGTGATAGCCGCAATTCTGGCAGGCCTGTTCTTCCTTGTGACCAAACTTATGAAAGACAGGATCGCCCTCCGCAAAGACGTTGTGCGCAGCCGTAACCGCAAGGCCAATAAGGTTGCCCGCCAGAGGCTGCGCCAGGCCCAGAGCTTCCTCTCCCAGAACAAGGTGCAGGAATTCTACGAGGAACTCCACAAGGCCATTCTGGGATATACTGCAGACAAACTTTCCATCCAGCGGTCTGACCTTCAGAGGGATGTTATCCAGGAAACTCTGCTCTCCAAGAATGTTCCGCAGGAGGATGTCAAGGACCTGATTGCCCTTCTGGACGATTGCGAGATGGTGCGCTACTCTCCTGAAGGAGCTGCCGGGGCAATGGATGCGCAGTATCGCAAGGCTGCTGAACTTATTTCTGGATTCGAGAACAAATTGTAAAGGATATGGAGATGAAAAGGTTTTTACTCACACTTACTCTTGCCTGCTTTGCCACAGGCCTTATCGCCCAGGAAACGGAGGCTCCCAAAAGCCAGGCCGCTATCTGGAAGAGCGCCGAGGAAGCATACGCAGTAGGGGATTTTGACGGTGCCATCCGCGAGTACCAGTCTCTGGAAAAGGCCGGAGCTGTTTCTTCCTCCCTCTTTTACAATCTGGCTAACGCTTTCTACCGCAAGGGAAGCGTTGGCAAGGCAATCCTCTATTACGAGAGAGCCCTCAAGCTTGATCCTGCAGACAAGGACATACGCAACAACCTTGATATGGCAAGGCTCCAGACTCTGGACAAGATAGATTCCGTTCCCCAGTTCATCCTTGTGGAGTGGGTTAGGAATCTCCGCAACAAGCTGTCTTCTAACGCCTGGGCTATTGTATCTCTGATAATTCTTGCATTAAGTGTTGCCCTGCTTCTGCTTTGCAAATTCGGCCGCTCCACTTCTTCAAGAAGGCTTTATTTCATCATCGCGATGATACTGCTTCTCTTCACCATTTTCAGTTTTCTCTTCTCCCTGAGCCTTGCACGGCAGGCTACAGGGAATGACACTGCTGTAGTGGTTGAAAACATCGGAAGCGTAAAGAGCTCTCCTGCGGCCGGTGGCAACAGCATCTTCGTCCTTCACGAGGGAACTAAGGTAAAGATTCTTGAAAGCGTAGAGCAGTGGAGCAAAATCGAGATTCAGGACGGCCGCCAGGGCTGGATCAAAACCTCTGACATAGAAGTAATTTAGAAAACAACAATATGTATTTCAGGAAGATTATGTTGACTGTGGCTGTCTTGATGACGGCTGCAGTTGTTTTGTTTGCACAGGAGAAAAAGGACGGAACTTATTCAGGAGTTCGGATTCCGGCTAAGGAAGACGGTTCTCTGAAGTTTGCCGTAATGAGCGATGTTCACATTTCTGTTGGAACAGCATCTGAACAGGGGACGCTGGATTGCGTGGAGGACATTAACAAGAACCCTGAAATACAATTTGTGCTGATAACAGGAGATATAGCGAACTTCGGCTCGGACGATGAGATAGCATCGGCGAAAAGAATATTTGACCAGTTGAAGATGCCGTGGTTCATCATTCCAGGCAACCACGATGCTACCTGGAGCGAGAGCGGAACCAATTCATTTACCCGTATATTCGGATACGAAAGGTTTGAGTTCGAGGCAGGTGGAATAAAGTTCCTGGGAACTCCGTGCGGCCCGAACATCAGGATGGCACCGGCACTGGTTCCTAGGGAGAGTATGCTTTGGCTGGAGGAGCAGATAGGGAAGATGCCAGAATCACAGCCTTTGTTTTATGTGAATCATTATCCTCTGGATACATCCCTTCTCAAATATGACAATGTGCTGGAACTACTTAAGACAAAGAACATTCAGCTAGTGTTCTCAGGCCACTGGCACGTGGACAGGGCAATGGAATACGAGGGAGTTCCTGGAGTGATAATCCGCTCCACTCTGGCAACCGCAAAGGGAGACAAGGGATATGTAATCGCCGAGCTGAAAGGCTCACTGATAACTTTCCAGGACAAGATTGTGGGCAAGAAGGAGCCGGGCAAGGTATGGTATACCGTCAGGCTGAGTCAGGGCAAGGCTTATCCGGATAACGTTGTGTATGAGCATCCCAAGAATGATTTCAACTCCCGCTTCCCTGAAGTAAAGGAAGTCTGGAGATATGAAAACAATGCGGATATCGGAAGTGCTGCGGCAATCTGGAGAAAGAAGGGGATGGTTGTACCGGGAGCGGGATTCAACGCCCTTCCATCTGTTTCAAATGGAGTTCAGGAAGGTGATATTGTAATATTCGCCGATGAGGCCGGAATGATCTACGGACTGGATGCTGTAAACGGAAAGAAGAAGTGGGAGTTCAAAACGGAAGGAAAGATCTTCTCCACTCCTGCAGTTTCTGGGGAATATGTTGTGGTTGGCAGCTCCGACAACAACATCTACTGCCTGAATCCGGAAAACGGCAAATTAAGGTGGAAACTCTCCTGCGGCAAGTCTGTACTCGGCAGCGCCAATATCTACAGGGAAACGGCCTATATCGGGGCGTCTGACGGCATTTTCCGGGCAATAAACCTCAAGACAGGAAAGCTCTTGTGGAAGTATGACAAGATGAATGGCTTTGTGGTAAGCCGCCCATACGTGGACAAGGACCAGGTGGTTATCGGGGATTGGGGCAATACCCTTTATTCCTTTGACCCAAAGAGTGGAAAACTCCAGTGGAGCTGGAAAACCCCTAAGAGCGTAAGGAACTTTTCTCCTGCCCAGGTATGGCCTGTAAAATCCAAGGGAAAGATTTTCATAGTGAATCCGGACAGGATCAGCTATGTGATAGATGCCGAATCAGGCATTACTCTTTCCACAATTTACGGCGGAAGGGAAGCCATCGGACTTTCTCCGGACAAGGGAGAGTATTACATCAAGTGCATGAAAGATACTGTAAGGGCATATTCCATTGCCAAAATAGATTCTGCTCTTGACGGAGCCTCCATATCGGACGGCAAGGCCATTGTGCTGGATCCTAAGGATATGGCCGCGTGGGAGACCATCACTGAATACAAGTACGAGATAGCCCCGTCTCCGATAACCGTAAAGGATAATGTCGGGAAGGAAGGAAAGGGCTTGCTCTTCATCTCTACGGACAAGGGCAATGTCTTTGCCCTCAACTGCTCGGATGGAAGCGTGGCCTGGCAGCACAACATTTCCGGCGCCCTTGTAAACTATGCCCTTCCTGTTGGAGACAGGCAATTACTTGTTTCAACGATGGATGGAGTCATAGCTCTGCTCGAATATTAACAAAAGAAATGGCGTATATAATCACGAAGGGAACGGCTCGCACCGTTCCCTTTGCTTGTCTGATGCGGTGGATTTTAACCCCGCGCTCCCCGTTCAAGACGGTTAACGCATCAGCCCCTTTTTATATTTCTGCAATTTTACAGAATTCTTTCGTCTTAAACAACTATTTATCCTCCACGGTTATTCTGGTGGAGGTTGTATGTGCAGTGTATTCAGGAGCGTAGGCGCACTGGAGAGTTGCAAGTCCAACCTCGTATTCTCCAGGACGGCTGGCCCTGTAGTTTACTTCCAGAACGTATGTGCCCTTGCCCAGAGAGTAGAAGAAGAAGCTTGTGGCGGCATCCTTGATCTCCTCGTAATAGCCGGTTCCGCCTCCGCGGTGGTAGCCTGAAATCTGGGTCATAGGCTCGAAGCAGGCACCCCTCTGTTCCTTGAGCTGGACAAAGTCCATCCTGCGGTCAATCTTGATTACCATCCTTGCGGTAACAATGTCGCCGACCTTGATAACTGCTCCGTTCTTGATAGGCTCGAGAGTGTAGGCCAGGGCTCCGTTTTCAGTGTTGCCGCTTTCTGAAACCTTGTTTACTCTCTTTACGAAGAGTTCCTTGGTGATGCTCATTTCCTTGCTGCCGTTGTTCTTTACATTCTCCAGCTTCTCGAAGAAGGTAGCGTAGGCAGCACCCCAGGCAATGCCCTTGTCTTTCTTGTCCACGGTAATGGTTCTGGCATCGGTGGCTTCATTGTCGGTGTAGGCTCTTTTGATGTAGTTCAGGCCAGGAATAGGGGCGTTGCCCTCCTCATCAGGCTTGTTGGTGGACACTGTCCTGCCGGCAAAGCTCAGGTCTGCAACTCCCTCGCTTGCAAGCCAGTTGTCTCCCCTTGCCAGAAGGGCGAAGATTGCGTCTGCGGTCAGGACGGAAGTTCCCCACATCTGGGTCTGCTTCTGCTTGAGAAGCCAGATCTTCATCTCTTCCACGGTCTGCATGTCTCCGGCTACCTGGTCAAAGGCCTCGATTGCGGCAACCTGGGCGTTGACGTTCATTGAGCCCCAGCGGTAAGGATTCTCGTTGAAGGCAAAGTACATTCCCATTTCCTCTGAACTTGTCAGGTGCTCCCTGATTGACTGCATATACTCGTTTGCCTTGGCCATATTGCCGTTAGCCTTGAGGACTACCGCAGCCATAGACTTTTCCTGCATATCCTGGCTTCTCGGAGCCTCGGCGACCTTATTCAGGAAGTAGTTGTAGTACTTCTGGCGGTTTTTCGGAACAATGTTTTCAGGATTGTCCACGCCATTGGCCTGAGCCTCGAGGGCAACCAGATAGAGATACTTGAGGATGAAGTAGGAAACTCCCTTGGATTTGATCTTCTCCTTCATTATCCAGTCGTATTCCTTCTTAACCTGGTTATGCATAAAGTCCATACCCTTCTGGTGCATAGCCTTCTGGGCGGAAGACATCTCGTCTCCTGTCAGTATTCTCAGGCGGATATCCTGGGTAAGAACATATTCAGAAATCCAAGGGCTGGATTCCATTCCCTTGAACCAGGTCCAGCCACCGTCCGGCATCTGGAGTTCCTGGAGTTTCTTCATGGCCTTGTCCTTTGTGTTGCCAATGCTCATCACGTCAAAGAGGGCGGAGATCATGTTCTTCTGGTCTTCCTCGCTCTTGGCCTCCAGAACCCAAGGAGATTCGCTAAGAAGAATGGTCTTCAGCTCCTGGTTCTTCTGAAGGTTGCTGAGAAGGGTTTCCTTGTTCTGTCCGCTCTTCTTCCAGCTCTCGTAAACGTTCTTGATCTTAGGCTGCGAGTTGGCAATCTTGCTTGCCAGGGCATTTGCATAAAGGGCGTTGGTCCAGCAGATTGCGCAGTCGTCATCCGGTTCTGCCAGAGAAGGCAGTGCCTGAACCGCATACCAGGCAGGGTTGCCGGTAAACTCTATGGTAAGAGTCTTCTTTGTCGCCGATGCGCTATGGTGGTTGAACAAGCTTTCAAGGGAGAATTCCTTCTTCTGCTCGCCACGGATAGGGAGGGCGACGCTCTCAACCAGCCTTATCTTGTCGCTGAGTACAGCCAGTAAGTGCTGCTCTCCATCAGAGAACTGACCGCCTTCAGCAACTATCCTGATTCCTACAACATCGTAAGTGTCTTCCACAGGGAAGCTGAAGGCTACCTTGCCTGTCTTTGAAGCTTTGGCGCTGACCTTCTTGGTCTGGGTGTGGAATACCTTTTCGGTGGCAGGGTCAAACATCTCGAACTTGACGGTTGCCTCAATGTCCTTGTCAGACAGGTTTGTAAGGGTGGAGGCTATCGTGGTCTTGTCTCCGTTCCTGAGGAAACGAGGCATGTTAGGGGAAATCATAAAGTCTTTCTTGGCCTCGATGTTGTCTGACAGATATCCGGTCTTGAGGTCTCTGGTGTGAGCCATAGAGAGGAATCTCCATCTTGTAAGACTCTCCGGGAGAGTGAAACTGATGCTTACGTTACCGTCCTTGTCCGTAACAAGCTGAGGAAGGAAGAATGCCGTCTCGTTGAAGTTGGTCCTGATCTGAGGGCCTTCCTCTTCCGTCTTGGCCTGAGGCTTACCCTCATCTACAGTTTCATTCTTGGTTTCTGCAACTTCCTCTTCTGAAACAGGGGTCACACCCCTTATCCTCATATTCTGGGCAGCGGCAGGAACGGCGGCATCGTCCAACATAGCAACGGATTCTACCATTCCCGCTTCTTTGCGGACAGCCCGTCCGCCCAAAGCGGCTCCCTTGGTGTAATAATAACCGTATTTTCTGAAGAATTGAGGCAGTTTTGAGAAGTCGTCGAAATCCATAGAAGGAACATAAATTCCAGTACCCGGAGAATAGCTCATGGAATAAACTCCGGTGGTTTGGGAATTCCAGTAAGCCCAGGTAATCTTTCTCGGGAAACTGTGATAAACCCTGCTCATATAGTAAGGATAGATCTTGTCCAGGGACGCGTCGTACATCATTGCCAGAACTTCCGCATCGGCCGGCTTTCCGTCCGCATCCACAACACTCATCTTCCACTCTTCTTTCTGCCCAGGAATCAGGCGGTTGCGGAATACACTCCACTTAAGGCGAAGGTCATAGTCCGGGCGCGGCTTGTAAACCGAAAATCCTTCCTTGAACATACGGTCGTTGCGCACCATTCTCAAGACTATGGAAGCTCCGTCCTTGTATTCCGGCTTGTATACGAACTTCTGGGAGAGAATCTGGTCTGAAATCTTTACGAGTTTGCTCTCGATGAGTTTGTTGTCTGCATATATGTCTATGAAGACAACGGCATCCTTGTGGGAAGTTCCGTAATAGATATAGTCTCCATCGCGATAAGTCCAGAAGTCTGTACCTTCAATAGGCTTAGTGTCTTTTGCGGAGAACAATGTAAACTCCTTCGCTCCTTCAACAAGTTCTCCGGCATTGTCCTTTGCGGAATACTCGATGCGGTATTTTCCGCTTGGAAGAGTCTTCCATTCTTCCTTCTTTATCTGGGTGTTGGACTTGACGGTTCCCTCTTCAACCTTTTCCTTCCCGTCCTTTCCGGTCAGCCGGTAAACTGTGTATTGTACATCGACATCAACTGGGTTCTGGGCGAGATTGGAGGCAACCATCTCGAATTTGATATCCCTGTCCTTGCAGATCTGTCCTACACCGGTGAAGCTAAGGATCATGCTGTTCTTTCCCGCATAGACGAAGGCAGTGGTGCTCTGGGTTTCCCCGGCAGCATTCGTCACGTCTATCCTGACCTCGTAGGAGTAATGGCTGCTTGAGTAGCGGTCTTCGATCTCATCGTCGTCATCCTCCGGAAGCAAAGTCAACGGTACCATCACGTTTCCCTCGCTGTCTGTCTTGAGTTCTCCCGTTTCCAGAATGTCTTCTGAAGACGGGCTCCACCATCTCCATTTGCGGCGGGTTACGGTGTATTTTACATCAGCCTCATCTACAGGAACTCCGGAGAAGGTCTTTGCATTTGCCTTAACCTCAACCCTGTCGCCGAACTTGTAGGTTCCCTCCACATCGTCCGCCTTGACTTCAAAGGTAGGTCTCTTGTATTCCTCCACCCGGATGTTTCTGGATTGTGAGTTTACCTTGACAGTGTAGTTGCCCATCAGTCCTCCGGAAGGTATCTGGAGAGAAGCGTCAAAAGAGCCGAAACTGTTGGTAACAGCCTCTTTTCTGTCCACAGTCTCCCGGTTGGAGTTAACAAGCTCTATGGTCATCTTTTCACCTTCCCTGACATGGGCCTCGTCCCCTTTCTCGTAGTAGTACAGTCCCTTGACATAAACGGTCTGCCCCGGGCGGTAAATGCTCCTGTCCGTTATAATGTTAAGTCTCCCGCTTCCATAGTGGTTCAAATCCTGAGGGTTGGAGGTTATAGAGGTATTGACCGTAGGCATATAGGTGTCGTCTCCCAATGCCGCTTTAAGGTTGACATAACCATTGTATTTGCTCAGGTCTTCCTCATAGACCATCTTGCCGTCCTTGCCGGTTTTCAGAACAGTTGTCTTTTTCTTGCCGTCGTATGACCTTGGGGATGATTCAACGGTAATTTCCACTCCCTCAAGCGGATGTCCGCTAAGCCGGTCGACTGCCGTCACTTCCAGTTTGCCATACTCCCAGGATGTGTACATCAGTTTAATCTTTCCGACAGCCATAAGATTCCAGTTAAAGATTTCCTTGTCTGCGGCAATCAGCTTGGAGGTGTAGAGCCCCGGTTCTGCCGGAATCTCCAGATAGATATTTTCCTGAGTGTCCTTATAGTCTGCAGGCCTTGCCACTGCAAAGGACTGGACAGAATACTGCTGGCATTTCTTAAGATCTGACTTTTCAAGTTTGTAGATGCCTTTCTCCCTGATAATCTTCTGAATAGACTCTGGAATCTTATAGAGGATGACGGTTACTTTATCCAGATTCTTGTGGGTAAGGATAATCTTCTTTTTATCTCCTGTGTATGCGTATGAAGGAAGGTTGACGCTGGCTTTAGGAAGGAGAAGCTTTTGCTTCAGTTCATCCAGAAGTCCAGTCCTTTTGTAGGAAGAATAGGAGGCTTTTCCCAAATCGCAGAGCTCCATTGCCTTGACAGGGTTGTTCGGTGCATAGATTCTAGCCAGTTCGATTAGAATTTCCGCGCAGAGAGGATTTGCCTTCACCTTCTCGTCCATCAACTCTTCCAGAGCCTGTATGTGGGCTTTGCCGACAAGATTGCGGTAATCTATATAGTCGAGAGACATAAGGATATAGGCCTCCGTTTCGGAAGCATCCCTGTAGTTCCGTATGGCGTCTTCCCAGACCTGCTGTGTCCTCTGCCGGATTGCCTTCTTGTCTTTTGCCACAACTTCCGCAGAGGCGAGACTGTTAACAGCCCTCTTTACAAGAATGTGCAGAAGGTCGTGGTTGTAATACTTGCTGTCTTCCTGCTGGTTGACAAAAGGAACAAAGGCCTTGTTGCCGGTTTTTCTGAGGATTTCAATATTACTCAGCGATTCGTTGACGTTGTAGAGAATCGTTTGGGTAATCTTGACGCTTCCCCACTGCTCTATGTCTGAAACATCCTCCCCTCCGTCAATATTTGTACGGCGGGCCAGTTCCCAGGCATTGGAACTGGCATAGTTGGCGTAAATGGTTCCAAGGCAGCTGTGAAGGACCATCTTTGTGGCCGGGTCCTTTTCCTCTGCTGCCATCTTCTCCAGCTCGGCGATGTTTGCGTACAGGGTGTCTGGAGTTATCCGCATCTTGTTGTCTACCCTGTAGAAGTATGCTTTCAGCAATTGGCCCTTATTGCCTTCGCTGCGGGCCTTGGCGAGTATCTTGTCGCAGATTTCCACCACTGTCTTGGGGTGGTCCTTGCTCTCTGCTTCCCTGACCTGCTTCCAGAGCTGGTCATATGATGCATCCTGAGCGGCAGGCTTACTGAAACCGAATCCTAATGTTGCCATTATAATAAGGATTAAGGTGAGTAGATGAGTTTTCATAAAAGATCGTTTTTATGTGTTAACAAATATAGCAATTATCAGCAATTATGCCAAAAGACCGGTTTTTGTCTGGGCGAAGAGGATATTGATAGAAAAATGATGATTGTGCCAAAACCTTTATATTTGCATGCGGCTTGGAAAATGAAAAGGTTTTTAATCGCGATAATAACAGGTTCAGCAATGCTGGTTAGTGGCATTTCCTTTGCCCAGGAGTCTCCCAAAACGGATACTCTGAGTCCTGTTACGGTTGTGGCCCAGAGGATTGTAAGGGAGATTGCTCCGGTGCAGTTCCTTGCGGGAGAGCAGATGGAAAGGCTCTCCGCTTTTTCCGTGGCCGATGCCATCCGCTATTTTTCCGGAGCCCAGATCAAGGACTACGGCGGAATAGGGGGCCTCAAGAGCGTGAACATCCGTTCCCTGGGAAGCCAGCACGTGGGAGTGTTCTACGACGGCCTTGAGATGGGGAATGCCCAGAACGGAATAGTGGACCTGGGCCGCTTCAGCCTGGACAATCTGGAAGCACTCTCCGTGTATAACGGGCAGAAAAGCGCCATATTCCAGAGCGCAAAGGATTACGCCAGTGCCAGCGCGGTGTATCTCCAGAGCAAGATTCCGGTATTTGCCCCTGGAAAAAAGGACAACATTAACCTGGGTTTCAAGACCGGCTCCTTTGCCCTTGTAAATCCATCTGCCTTCTGGGAGCACAAGTTCAGCGACAGGCTCTCCCTGAGCGCCAGTGCCGAGTATATGCACACAAACGGCCGCTACCGCTTCACTTACGCCACCAAGGGAGGCTACGATACTACAGCATACCGTCACAACGGGGATGTGAGGATGGAAAGGGTGGAGATGGGCCTTTTCCGGTTCATAGACGGCGGACACTGGAAGGTCAAGGCTTATTTCTACGATTCCGAGAGGGGATACCCTGGAGCCAGCGTAAGGGAGGAGCCCGGCCGGTTCAGGCATCAGGACCGCCAGTGGGACCGCAATTTCTTCCTCCAGACGCAGTTCAAGAAGGAGTTCAGCACCCACTACAGCCTGCTTTTCAACGGAAAGTACGCCTACGATTATCTTCACTATCTGTCTGATCCGAGGGAAGATGTTTCCACGATGTATGTCAACAGCCATTTCCGGCAGAATGAGGGCTATGCGTCACTGGCTCATCTTTTCAATGTCACCAAATGGTGGAGCCTGTCTCTATCGGACGACATCCAGTACAATAAACTTAACGCGGACCTTGCGGGGTTCATCTATCCGAACAGGTTCACCTTCCTGAACGCCGCCGCAACATCCGTTTCCCTGGACAGGTTCAAGTTCCAGGCAAGCCTGCTTTATACATACGTTAAAGACCGTTCAAAGTATGAGTCCGCACATTTTTCCACCAACGGCAGGTTTACTCCGACCGTTATTGCCTCATACCGTCCGTTCAAGGATATTGGTCTGGACATCAGGGCTTTCTACAAGAGAGTCTTCCACCTTCCGACATTCAACGACCTTTACTACACCTTTGTGGGTAACATAAACCTCAAGCCGGAAAGCACCACCCAGTACAACGTTGGTGCTGTCTTCAGCCAGATATTCAAGACTGGCTTCTTCAAGACTCTTGATGCCAGTGTAGATGCATATTACAACACGGTAAAGAACAAAATAGTGGCCGTTCCGTCCTCCAACCAGTTCCGCTGGACTATGCTGAATTTCGGCAGGGTGGAGATCAAGGGGATAGACGCTTGTGCCCAGACATCCTTCTCCACTGGAGAAATAGGATGGAACACCCGTCTTACCTATACATACCAGAGGGCTGAGGATGTTACGGACAAGACCAGCCAGTGGTACAGGGGCCAGATTCCTTACATCCCGTGGCATAGCGGAAGCGTAATAGTAACTGCAGATTACAGGAAATGGGCACTTACCTACAGCTTCATCTATACGGGAGAAAGGTACGAGTCCGTTGCCAACATCGCGGAGAATTATTCTCCTGCATGGTACACTAACGATATGGGCATTACACGGAGTTTCTCCATTGGCCGGATGAAAAGGGATCTTAAGATTACCCTGGAAATCAACAATATCCTGAATCAGCAGTACGAGGTGGTGCAGTGCTATCCGATGCCGGGCACAAATGTCAAATTAAAGCTGAATTTTGGTCTATGAAAAAATTCTTGTTAAACGGTTTGGTTGCAGTATTCTTTGCATTGGCGCTGGCTGGCTGTGGCGGGAAGCCGGTCAATCCAACTCCCAAACCGGGGCCTTCCATTACTTTAGAAAGCCAGGCTGTTACCGTTAAGGTAGGCAAGAGCATTACCATAACTCCAACATATTCCAACGCGGATGGTGCATCGTTCAGCTGGACTATCGAAGGCAAGGTGGTCTCAACCCAGAGGAATCTGACCTTCTCATCAAATACTGTCGGCATCTACTATGCAAAGATCACTGTCACCAACTCAATCGGAAGCGCTTCAAGGGAAGTAAAGATAACTGTCGCCGAGAAACTGCCTCCTGTGATTGGCTTCGCAGTTCCGCAGGGCGGCTTTTCCATCCTCAAGGATTCCGAGTACGAGTTCAGCCCGGAGGTTACCAACACAGATGGAACTACGTATAGCTGGACCATAGACGGAAAGGAAGTTTCCACGTCAAAATCCTACAAGTATACCGCTTCCCAGACAGGCACGCATACATTCAAGTTTACCGCAAAGAACGAGGACGGACAGGCTTCCATATCTTTTACCGTAAAGGTTCTGGAAGAGAAGGACATGCCTTTCAAATGGAACTTTGAATCAGATACTTACAACTATTCGACAGGAAGAAGCATAAGGATACTCATCCGCGATATTGAAAACGCTTTTGACGCCACTTTCACCTGGACCCTGGACGGAGTCAAGGTAAAGGAATCTTCCGAGCCATATTACGTATGCGATGAAGCAATAGTCGGAAGCCATAACCTTTCCGTCACGATGAAAAATTCCTTCCGTACCCAGTCCAAGACTCTCAAAATCAACGTCTGCCCTCCGGAAGGCACATACAAGCGCACAGGCGGTAAGGCTCCATGGAACAAGATCTACGAGTATCTTCCTGCTCCCGGCCAGTTCATTAACGAGGGATTTACCGCAACAACTATGGAAGAGGCGTGTGCCTGGGCCCAGAAAAGGATGGAGGCCAAGAACTTCGTTTGCCTGGGTGCCTGGGGCGGATACCTGATAGCGGGCTTTGACCACAGTGTGGAGAACGACGGGGGCTACAATCTTGCCATAACCGGCAATGCCTTCCACAACTCATCAGAACCGGGCATAGTATGGGTGATGCAGGACGAAAACGGCAACGGCCTTCCGGACGACACCTGGTACGAGCTCAAGGGCAGCGATTATGCTTATGAAACAAAGGATTATGCGATAACCTACTATAAGCCAAACGCAAAATCCAGCGTGATGTGGACTGCTTCGGACGGCAAGTCCGGCAGCGTGGATTACCTCGCGGCTTACCACAGCCAGGATTACTATTATCCTAACTGGGTAAAGACATCTTCCTATACCCTTTACGGCTCCAAATTGATTTCAAAAACCAAGGAAGTGAGCAAAGACAATTGGATCAACCAGGATTTCGGCTGGGGCTATGCAGACAATTTCAGCGAAGTGGACCGCCTCTCCTCAAATGACAACTCTTCCGGAGGACCTTCGGACAATCATTTCAAGATCAGCGATGCAGTTACCTGGGACGGCAAACCAGCCAATCTCAAGTATATAGACTTCGTGAAGATTCAGACCGCCGTCTGCGACAAGGCCGGATGGATAGGGGAAGTTTCCACGGAAATCCTATTCATCGCCGATTATAATATGGCGAAATAATTAAACCTTTTACTTTATCAGGCCTCTGGCCCTGAGCATTGCCTTAGGGTCAGGCTGGCTACCCTTGAACATCTCGTACAGAACCATTGGTTCTTCCGCTCCGCCCTTCTCCAGGAAGGTCTTGCGGAACTTGGTTGAAACGTCCTTGTTGTAGATGCCCTGCTGCTTGAAATAGTCGAAGGCATCCTTGTCCAGAACCTCGCTCCACAAATAGCTGTAGTAACCAGCGCTGTAGCCGGAGTTGAAGATGTGGTTGAAGTAGGTGGTGCGGTATCTTGGGATGATTTCCTTGATAAGTCCCATATCCTTGCATACCTTGTCTTCAAATGCCTTGATATCAATACCCTCCAGCTGCTCTTCGCTGAGCTCGTGCCATTTCATGTCCAGGATGGATGCGGCGCAGAGTTCAGCGGTCATGAATCCCTGGTTGAACTGGCGGGCTGCCAGAATCTTGTTAACCAGAGAATCCGGAATAACCTCTCCGGTCTTGTAATGCTTGGCGTACTGGGCCAGAATCTCAGGCTGGAATGCCCAGTTCTCGTTGAACTGGGAGAAGGTTTCCACAAAGTCTCTTGCCACGCTGGTTCCGCTGACGGAAGGATAGTGGCACTTGGTAAGCAGTCCGTGGAGTGCATGTCCGAATTCGTGGAACATGGTCTCTACCTGGTCGATAGTAAGAAGCGCCGGGAGAGAGTCGGTAGGGGCGTTGAAATTGCCCACGTTCACGATGATAGGGCGGACTTCATTTCCGTCCTTGTCCACATACTGCTCTCTGAAGTTGTTCATCCAGGCACCGCCTCTCTTTGTGCTCCTTGGAAAATAGTCGGTCATGAATATTCCCAGGAGAGAGCCGTCAGCGTCCGTTACCTTGAATACATCCACTTCAGGATTGTACTTAGGAGCATTTTCTATCGGTTCCACGTTGATTCCGTAAAGAAGGTTGGCGGCGTAGAAGATACCGTTACGTACGTTCTCCATCTTGAAATACGGCTTGGTCTGTTCCTCGTCCAGGTCGTACTTTTCCTTCCTTACCTTCTCTGCATAGTAGAACCAGTCCCAAGGCTCTATCTTGCTTCCCTTAGGGAGCACTCCGGCGGCGACGTCACGGTCCATGACTTTCTGCATATCCGCAACCTCTTCCTTGCTCTTGGCATTCGCGGCCACCTGGATTTCGTCCAGGAAGGCATCCACGGTCTGAGGATCGTGAGCCATCTTGTTGTCCAGCTGGTAGGCTGCAAATGTGTCGAATCCGAGAAGTTTGGCCTTCTGTGCCTTGAGTTTCAGGATCTGGAGGCAGATAGCCTTGTTGTCGAACTCGTCGCCGTGGTTTGCACGGTTGGAGTAAGCTTCGAACATAGCCTTGCGCCTGTCTCTGTCGGTGCAGCTTGCCATCTCATCCGGATAGGCCGAAACCGGGATTCCGAATTCTGCCTTGAAAGCATTGCTCTGGGCCAGAAGGTTGTCTCCGAACTTGTGCTGGGCATCGCTGAGAGCCTGGTTGATTTCCTTCATCTTCTGCTGGTCCTCCTCGCTCAGGTCCACACCGTTACGGGTAAATGCCTGGTAGAGCTTCTTCAGGACCATCTGCTGCTCGCGGTCCAGGTGGCTCTGGTCTGCCTCGTAAACGGCCTTGACTCTCTCGAAGAACTTGCGGTTCATATAGACATCGTCGCTATGGGCGGTGAGAAGCTTGTTGGCCTCATCCTCAACCTTGTTCAGAGTGGAATCTGCATCAGTCTCGGCGAGATTGAAAAGCACTCCGCTGACCTTTGCAAGAAGCTCTCCTGAAAGGTCGAACGCTGCAATTGTATTGGCGAAGTCCGGTGCTTCCGGATTGTTTATGATGGCATCAAGTTCCTTCTTCTGCTGCTCTATTCCCTCCTTGATAGCAGGAATATAGTCTTCTGTCTTTATCTGGTCAAAGGGAGGAATCCCGTATGGAGTGTTCCATTCCGCAAGGAAAGGATTCTTGTCTTTGCAAGCAGCAACCATCATAAGTATAGCAAACAGTATTGTAAGTTTTTTCATGGATTATTCCGCTGAGTAGATTTTTACTCCATCCAGGTCTATAAGCGTGAACTGTGCCGATCCGCGATAATTGGTGAGGATTCCAGTTATATCGATGAGCTTGGTGCCGTTAAGGACTCCCTCGTCGAGTTCCACGTCTGCGAACTTGGCGTAACCGCTGGTTCTGATCTGGATTTCCTTGCTTCCCATCTTGAAGTACTGGCTAACGTATGTGCCTGTTGCCTCAATGGCGTTTTCTTTCCTTAGTTCAGCTACAGTCTTGGCTCCGTCTGCAGTCTTGGCCTCGTCCCAAATGCCGGAATCCAGGTAAGCCTGCATCTTGTTCTTGCTCATTGCCCAGGTGGTGATTCCCCAGGTCTTGTCGCTGAGGAAAACGCGGTTGGCAGTGCTCTTCTTGTCTCCGTTAGGATCCGGATAGAGTAGGGCAAATGCCTCGTTGGCGTATTTCAAACCCTTGAGAGTCACAAGTTTTTCCATGTTCTGCTCAAGCAGAATTTCGCTTTCAGAGAGCACGATTGGCACGACAGGAGTGTCTATCTTGCCCTTGAAAACGTGCAGGTCAATCATTCTCTGAACATCTATATAGGCTGTTTCGTATTCTCCGGAAGGATCGTCCAGACCAATCTGAAGCATACCTTCGTAGGTTCCAAGAGTGAGTCCGTTAAGTTTGACATAAACCCACTGTCCAGGGCGGTAGTCGTTGTAGAGAGAACTCTTTCCAATCTTTATCTCGATGGCTCCGGTAGCATCCTGGATATACATTGAGCGGTATATGTTTCCGCTTTGGTCTGAAGAAGTGACCTGGCCTCCAATGATCAGATCCTTTTCTATGTGGACAGGTTTGTCAACATACATTGCCTTGACAGAGGCAATTGAAATGTTTGCCTTGATGTCCGGATACGGTAAATCCTCAGGTTGGTCGTAACCGATGTTTACAACAGGATCCCATTCCGAGCAGGATGCTGCCAGAAATGAAGTTGCAACCAGAATATAAGCGATATTCAATATCTTTTTCATAGCCTGTGGGTATTAGAATCTGAAATAGAGGTTAACCATATAGCTCAACCCTGACATATAATAGTATTTAGGGTCGAATTTATAGTAGCATTCCTTGCTGATAGTGTTGTCAACCATTCGGCTCTGCTCAAAGCCGCCCGTCTTGACGTTCTTGTTATTGAGCAGGTTGTTGATGTTGACATTGAATCCCAACTGGTATTTGCGCCTGATGTACCAGCTCTTGCCGATACTCAGGTTTACAACCCAAGCCCTCTTGAACTTCTCCTGTGCGGTCATATATTCAACTTCTCCAGGAGTGATGATCTTGTCCGGACCGGCGGTTGCCATATCCGTCCTGTAAAGAGGGTTCATTGCAAGGTAGGACTTGTCAAAGTAGTT
Organism: Bacteroidales bacterium; assembly: GCA_017548505.1. Lineage (GTDB taxonomy): Bacteria > Bacteroidota > Bacteroidia > Bacteroidales > UBA932 > Egerieousia. The sequence goes on from JAFYZX010000093.1 coordinate 18,458, forward strand.
TACGTTGGCGTCCACGAACCAGTAATTCCTGTTGTAGGAAAGACCGAGGCTGGCTGCCAGCTGAGGAGTGGAAGGAACATAATGCTGCTTGTACTTGTCAACTACATAATGTCCTTTTTCGTCCTTGATGTAATTACCGCTGTCATCCATCTTGAAGGTTGGATGGCTCATCCAGTAAGGTATCTTTATATAATCGTAGATAATCTCGGTGGTATTGTCAAAGGTCTGAGTCATGTACGGATTGGAAGTATAGATATACTCTCCATAGCTGCCGGCTCCCACGATGAACAGGCCACGCATAAACTGAGGAG
>JAFYZX010000094.1 GCA_017548505.1 Bacteroidales bacterium
TACATTTATTACTACAGGTCAGACAAAAGATGATAGTTTTAATCACTTACCTTATGCAATTTATTATCAGCGTATGGCTTGTGATATTGCTAATAGCGACACTGTTTACATTATTGGTTATTCATTTAGTGACGACCATTTTAACCGTTTGATGAAATCATTCTTGAAACTCAAAGACACAAATAAAGTGGTGATCGTTGACTATTATCATGACTCTATTGGCATGGTTGATGAATATATGGATCAGAATAACATCATATCAAAAATTTGTCAGGTGTTTGGAACTGAGTGGTCCATTATTTATGATAACACAAGACATACAAAACTGCCGTTTAATCAACCAGAGGTGGATAGATTAAATAAAGACGGGTTTGGAGAAATATTCAAAAATGTATATTTCTACAAGAAAGGATATAAAGATTTCTTGAACGAGTTTACCATATTTATTTAATCTTGAGAGGACAGATTTTGAGGCCTATAGGAAAAAATAGAATGAATAGTGCCATTTAGAGTGTGAGGAGTGTCCTTCAAAAAACTCCTATGATGACAAGCGGTTGGTGTCTATGAATCCCTTTCCATTCACGAAGGGTATCTTTGATTTTCCGTCTAAGCATATTACAGGTCGTATATTGGCACAATAATACACTTTTCCTAACAAATAACACCTATTTGAGAGACTTTACGTAGCATGTTTTCAAGAAATACGTTCCACTGATTTCTTCTTTATAAAAAACAAACTGCAAATAATGGCGCTCGTCAAAACAAGGGAGCGATACCTTCTCATTTGGTGACTCCTCGGTCACTTTAGTTCTTCCATATTTATAGAATGCCTCCGCAATAATCCTCAATAAATTATCAATTGACCCGATATTATTTATTTCATTTTTGTTCGTTGACAAATTCTTTTCATTAATAGAAAAGTGCTTGAATGCGTGAAAGAGGCCACCTGTAAACTCACCGTTATCTTGTATTATTCTAAAGAAATCCAGTTTTAGCACATCATCGCTTAGCGATCCATCCGGATTCTGATAGTAGTAAAATGTCGACCCGTCATTCTTTAAGTAATCGACATAACGTATTATATCCCATTTCATCTGATAGGCTCCAGAACATAAGTATAACGCTTCTAATACATCATTCGCATCACCTGTACCAAATTTATCCGGGTATCTATCCATTGCTTCATAGTAATCTTCTTTCAGTATATGTTTACTCTTATTCGTCATTAGTTTATAAATCTTAGATCCGTCATTATAGTTGAATGCCAGGCAATTAAGATATGCAACTTGACCAATAAAAGTATTTTTGAGGTCTGCACCAGTTTTTGCCACCTCATTTTCATGTTCCCACAATGCATGGCACTTATTTGCCAGCATTGGCATAATAGTTTTATATTCCTCTATGGTTAACCAACTAATCGAATTATACATGGCAAAGACTATTTAAGATTCAACGTTCATAGAAGATAGACATTTTTCGGGTTACACGAAAAAGAAGTGGTTAAGTGCAGTCTGTATTAGATATAAGGAGAATTTCCAGAAAATTGAAACTTTTGTCATATGTTTGAAAGCAAAGATAGCGCTTTTATTGGAACATACAAAGAATATCAACGAAACAAAAGAGAACGAGGTTCTCCGGAATCGGTATAGCATTCATGGCTATAATCTCCTGGTCATTCAAGAGAACAGGTGCTAAAATTACAACATCCAAGACTCGGATAGCTTGTTCAAAAACAAGACATCCAAGATTTCGTCAAAGATACGTCGGGATTGCATATGATGTCGCGATGTGTTGAAGAATCTCTTCATAGTTCAATAACAAAAGCCGTTGTATTTGCAACTTATTGTATACCAATCTGTTTTGATTAAGACGGTAGAAAGGTGATAATGCGGATTTTAGAAGGGATGAAAAGATGAAAATTTAACGTATTTAACTTTTGTTTAAGGGGCTTTGTGTTTATATTCTTTATTGGAGATGTACTCCATAGCCTGCGTGACTACTTCTTGCATACCATCCAAAATGTCACTTTTAAATTTTTCCAAATCAGAAACGAGATAGTTAGAACCACATTCTGAAAAAGACACATTACCATGAGCGAGATGATTTCTCTTATTCTTTACAACAAGAAAACTATTTGAATACTTCTCACGATTGGTCTCATCTAGTCTACATCCATGTTCTGAAAATACATCAACAATTTTTCTTATATCAAGGCTTCCTGATATGTTAACTGCAAGCCTTTCAAAGCGAATGGTCATGCCCATCAGCTCTGTATCGTTCTTTTTGAAGTCAGGGTTTGATGTGCGTTTCAGATATTTTTTCCACACGTCCCGCATTTCGTCTGACAAGTCAGCGAAAGTGAGATTATCATCAGCAATAGAATCGTAAAAAGAATTTAAACAATCACACACTGTTGACTCAACAATATTATATAGAACAACCAAAAATTGAGCTTTTAGGGCACATTGCATTTCTTGAGAAACATAGAGTTCGCTACCTTCACCAAAAGTTATTGGCAAATTTCTATGAGACTCAATATTAGCTATAAACTTAACCAAATTCAATGTCTCTTCAATATCATCAGCTCTTTTGGTAAAACTTTTCTGAATCGTCATGCTTTATACTCTGACTTTACGAATTCTATGCGATTTTTTATTTTAGAAGCCGTATGTGTTTGGTAACGACCTTCTATCAATTTATAAAAAGCATTGCGGTTGTTCTTGTCTATTTCAAGCGATTTTTTATACTCAACTTTCATATCGGGGTTTTCTTTTAGTGCTAAAGAAATACCGACTGCTATTGCTTCAAAATATGGCTTGGAAATACCAACAGCACCCCTCCTCTTAGCAAATCCTTGACCTTGGTAGACTTTCTCCATAAAATCAATAAGAGAGTAGAAAACTTTCCTTAAAGTGTCTTTGTCTGCATTAGTAAAGGTTTTGTTCTTTTGGGCTAGGTAACTATCAAGATATTTCGCAACACCCATCTTTTCAACAGCATTATAATTAGGATAGAGTTCATAAAAAGCAAACAAACGAAGAATAAGTTCTTCTTCCTCTCTCCTATTTTGCATGTATTTTACCATAGGGCATAACTGCTTGAATCGAGGCTCTTTTGCCAACTCAATAATAAAGTCAGTAAACGATCCTCTATATATTCCACGTCTTGTTTCCATTGGTAGAAGAGGGACACTGCTTGTATTAATGCGGTCAAACATTTCATTTCTTACTTCCTCTGTTGCCTTTGACGAAAGAACGACCATTCTAATGGAAATGTTTTTAAATGATCGCTGTAAACCAACAGGAAGTTCTGAATATTTGCATCCATTCATCTCTGACAGTTTCTCCAAATGAGAAAGAGTTAGTTCATCATTCATAAAGGCAGCCAAAGTACGAATACGTTGTGACCCATCAACAATTTCCAAACGGCCAGTCTCTTTAATTTCAGCAGAGAACATAAAGGGTACAGGAAGTCCTAAATATAGACTTTCGATAAAACGAGATTGGTGTTTTTCGTCCCATATGAACTCTCTTTGATAGTCTGGGACATATAACTCATTGTCATCTTCGTCAATTCTTTCTAGATACTTTTTTACATAAAGTTCTATCGTGAACTCCTTCATGTCATATGAAATGGCTTTTTGTTCGGACTCAATCTGGTCCTCTATTTTTTTCTTCTTGTTAGGTTCCATATCTATATATTTTTTCAATACTATCTAAATCAATTGAGATGCTTATAAAATAGTCCACACTCCATCATTGTCTTTGCCTTCATGCTTCAGAACACCTTTCTTTTGCAGAGCAGAAAGGTCACGTTCGATGGTGCGTTGACTCACCGACAAAGTCTCCGACATTTGTTTGCCGGTGATTGTCAGAGATTCTTTGATGAGATTGAGGATTTTCTGCTGACGCTCAGAGAGTTTCGTCTCCGACACATCTCCGTCATGGTCTCCGACATTTGGGGTGTCGGAAGAGGCAAAGATGATGGTTTGAAATTGAGTCGGAGTTGATTTGAACACCGGCTTCAGTTCGTCCTTATAACCTTCCAAGGCTTTGGTCTCATTGCAGATGCGTGTGAGCCCACTACCACGCTTCTCCATATAATCCAATTGTGCCATCACGTTTGCGAGTATGGGATTACGTCTTTCAGAAGTAACATCTGCGATGTTCAAATTCTGTATCAACATTCCATTGTACATACCACCAGGAGATGTTACAGTTAGACGGTCATCATAAATGTCAAGATGAACTTCACCACCCATCCAGCAAGTTCTTTTCCCTCAAGATCGCCCGAAGCGAATTTCTTTAATGTCTTCATCTCCTTATAACTTCTAATTATTCACTCTATCAAACTATTCAATCAATCATTAATGAGCCGGAAGCGGTTCTGCAATTCTTTAACCCTTGTAAGAAGATCATGGAAAGAAAGATGTCTCCCGTAGACGAAGTGCTCCAACATTTCTCCATAATCCACTTCCCAATCTTTGAGGCATCTTTCCGGAGGGATGAACTCAATAAATTCGGGATAGTCCTTGTCGTAATCAGCGTAGCCTACATGATAGAACTTCCGTCGATGCTCAACAATCTTGCGGTAGAGATCCATATCCGAGAGAGCCATCTTTCCGAAGTCAGTATCCATCAGTTTTTCCAAGTCATACAGATGCCGTGTCATTCTCAGACTCCTAGGCTCGGGCTTCTGGAATTCTTCATTCAATAGAAAAGCCTTCTCCAAGAATGTCCTTGACGGCAGAACGACCGGTATCGTGCATTCAGTTTCTTCATCATCTTCAGGGAAGTAGGCACTGATAATTGAACTGATGGTCCGCATTTCAAACGGCTCGTCCATCGATAGACAACTGATCTCAATCTTGACTCTCGGCGGGACATAGGGAGAACTGTCAGAAGACACGGAAGGATAGTTGACGTATATCACTGTAGGATCCGCGTCTGAAGAGATAGGAGTACCGGCCTCATCTACAATCTCAGGCTTAACCTCATAACCGGAAAGTCCAAGCGCTTTCATCTGCATATCCAGATCCTGTGCAAGTACAGAAGCAATGAACTTGCGGCTCTTCTTACGGAGATTCTTCAGTTGGGTATTGTTATCCAGTTGATGCACAAAGAAACAGTGGTTCAACGCAACGTCAATATCCTCCGAGAAGCGATTTATCAGTTGCCAGCCCTTACTCAACGACGTTCCACCTTTGAACTCCATATGCTCTTTGCACGAAGTCTTGAAAAGAGCATTCAGTGTCATACTCACCCACCAATCTTTCTCAACGGCATACTCCGGAAGATGCTCCTTTGCAGCAACTTGCTGGAGAATCACTCTCCTTTCTAGCAACTCTTTGTCTATCCACTTTGTCATTTCTCAATCTCCTTTGCGATATTCCAAATAGTTTTCCTTACCCAGATGGGAGCGACCTTCAAGTCCTGTTCAAATGTCTCAATCGGAAGGTTCTTTTGAAGTAGCCCCATTATAACTATCCTGTGCTGATCTGTCATCCTGTTCTCGCCGATGGATTTCAACGCCTGAATAAGGATGGATAGAAATTTATTCTTAACTGCGAAATTCTTGGGGACACAGCGTTTAAATGTGACGGTCCGAGGACCCACCTCAATCTTGCGGGCAGAACCCGAAGTCAAATATACATGATTCATAGGGACCTGTGTCGAGAGACCAAGCATATTCTGCGCAGTCTCCCCCGTCGGCAATACCTGGGCATTGTCCCTGCGGGCAATCGCCTTCACAAGATCACCCACATCTGGATATAGAATCCCGAACCGGGTCTCAATGGGTTTATAATAGACTCCCTTTGCCAGTCTGCTCAGGAGCCCCTTCTCCGCGAATTCCGACAGAAGCCTGCTTATAAAGACGTCGTTACCGGTCTTCGCAAAGTCCGATACAAAGAACAAGGTTCCTGCCTCGCTCTGCCGTATCTGCTGTTCTATGTCATCAACAATTCGCATAGTGTTCAAGTAGAAAGTTTTTGCAAAATTTTCTACCTGCAAATTTAGTTATTATTCTTAATCTCGCAAATTTAACCGTTAAATAATCATCACCGTTTACACATACACTCCCCTCTTCTTCCAGTGGAAGTAGCCGTAGATGGCACTAAGGGTGTAGAAGATGTAAAGGGCGGCCATTACCGGCATTCCCTGAACTATGCACATTGCAGTCAGGACAATATCTCCCACCATCCACGCAAGCCATTGCTGCAGATAGGATTTCACCAGCCAGATTGTCGCTATTATGCTGATTGTAAATACAATGGCATCCATTATAGGATTGGCGTCCCCAAGCCAGACAAGAATTCTCCAGACAACAGGAGCAACCACAATAAAGCTTATGACACTAATCAGTATGACCTTATTGGTCAGCCGTGTCAGGTGCACTGTCGGAGCAGATTTGCCGGAAGACGATACTGACGCCTTAAGTTTACGCGAGTCCCTTGCCCACGACCATATACCCCAGAATGCGGTGAACAGATAATACAGGTTCAGAGCCATTTGAGCATACAGTTTTTCCGTAAAGAAAACATACGCGGTAACGGAAGAAGAGAAGATGCAGATGATCCACATAAAGTTCTTTTGCTTTACTTCGAATATCAGGAAAAGCACACCCGTAACCAGAGCAAAGATATCGTCCCAATTCTGCTGAGCAAACTGAATCACCTGTTCCATAACTGCAAAGATAAAGTTTTAGAAAGTGAATTGAATTTTGCCTATGAAGTGGATGGTTGCCTGGGCGTAAACACCCTTTTCTAAATAGTCATCCGAGCCGTCATCAAACACAGCACGGTAGATCCAGCCGTATGAGTAGTACTTGCGGTTCAGAAGATTATCTACGCAAAGAGAAATGCGTAGTTTGCTGTTGTTCCTGAAGACAAATGTCTTGGCGGCATCCAGGCTCATCGTGAAATAAGAAGGCACCTTTGCAACCTCCAGGCTGGAGTTGTCCATATACTGCTTGCCCACATATTTGCCGGTGATCGTGATGTCCGTGTTAGCCTCAGGCTTTACCGTGAATCCGCCGGAAGCAATGAGCTCAGGAGAAAGCGTAAGGTTGGATTTCTTGAGGAAAACTTCTTTTTGAGGAACAGGATTCCAGTCCTCTGCGTTATCATAAGCATCCACAAAGAGAGTGTAGTTCTTGAGCTTGTTCTTGGAATAAGTGGCGGTGGCAAAGAAGAGCAGCTGGTCTATCGGCGAATAAAGGCCAGAGACCTCCACTCCCCTTCTGTAACTGTCAGGAATGTTCTCCTGGATTACATAACCGGTCTCGGTGAGCCGGCCGGTAGAAACCAACTGGTTCTTGTAATTCATTGAATAGAGGTTGATCTGGAAGCCTGAGTTACGCCTTCTGAACTGGTAGCCAAGCTCATAGTCCAGCATTCTTTCACTCTTCAGAAGATCCTGCTTACCAGCCTTTATGGACTCTTTTATATCGCTGCGGCTAGGTTCCCTGTGAGCTACAGACACAGAGCCATAGAGCCGTGAATATTTCCCGAATTTGTAGTTCAGACCTGCCTTCGGATTGAAGAAATTGTATTCCTTTTTGTTGTCAAGCCCTACGAAATCCTTGTCCATTCCGCTGAGCCTGAAGTTGATGAAGCGGTACTGCAGGTCTATGAAGCCGGTAAGGTTTCTCGCGATTGTGATCTCAGCCTTGGCAAAGGCGCTGGCGTCGGCCTTCTTGCCGTTGTTTGTGTACCACGGCTTTGACAAGTCCAGGTTCTGGTTGTACTTGCTCCAGAGAATGTTGCCGAAATGGTCTCCGTCGTAGAAAGAATAGTTTATTCCGGCAGCCAGATCCAGAGCATCTGCCTTGTATTTGAGATTAAGTGCACCTGCAGCATAGCTGTTGTCCATGCTCTGGCGGATAATCACATCGGTCTTCTTGTAAGTTATGCCCTTTATCGTCTGAGGGTCAAGGCCGTACTTGGAGAACTTGACATTGTACTTGTAGTTCTCGTAGTAGCCGTCTCCCTTGGTGAAATGAAGCGTTGAAGCAAGAGAAAGCTTTGGGGAGAACTGATGAACGAAGTGCAGCTGGAAATGGTGCTGGGTGTAGTTGTCGGTCTCGTTGTCGTAGTAATGCACGTTGCCCTCGTCGTCATAGTACTCTCCAGCTACATTGTACTTGCGGTTGGTGTAGTATATGTCTATCGGGCAGCCTTCCCAAGTGATTCCCGTATGCTGTGAACCAAGCATATATATGAATTTAAGGCTGTTATGGTTATTTCTCCAGGATGTTGAGACAAGCAGAGAGTTGAGGTTAGCCTTGGCGTTGCGGATATAGCCGCGGGTCAAGGCGTGGTTGTAGGCCAGATCCACATTGAAATACCCCTTGCCTATGCTCTCCATTGCACCGGAGCCAATGGCTATGCTTTCCATAAAAGTCTTGTAGCTGCCGGCAGAGAAATCCACGTTTGCGTAAGGATCGGAGGAAGGAGTCTTGGTCTGCATATTCAGGCTTGCCCCGAATGCCCCGGGACCGTTGACGCTGGTTCCGGCTCCCCTCTGGAGCTGCACGCTCTCCAGGAAATTGGGCAGAGACGGGATATTGGCCCAGATAACCTCCTGGCTTTCACCGTCGTTGATGGCAATGCCGTTGAGTGTGACATTGGTCCTTGAAGCATCGCTTCCCCTGACTCTCATATTGCTGTAGCCCAGAGCCAGGCCACCCTCGGTTGTGGAAACCACGGAAGGCAGCATATTCAGCACCATAGGCAAAGAATATGTGGAAGGAACCCTCTCCACCACATCATGTCCCAATGTGGTATTTGCCACGGGAGTATTTACCCCTGCCCTGGAGGTTGACACGATAATGCTGTCCAGGCGCCTCTGGCTCAGGGTATCCTGGGCGTTAGATCTCATCGCTGAGAACAATAATATTGATGGCAAAAACGCGTATAAAAAAAACTTCCTCATAACCAGACGAAAATCAAAGCCCAGGAATGACGAAGCCTCACTTTCCCTACGGCGGAATTGCCCGCATCAGGTTCAAGGGTATGATCTCAGCCAAGCGGCACCCCTAAGCGGTTGCAAATATAAGACAATCTTTCCGAATTGTCGATTTTTTGATTAAGTTTGTATCCCGTTAAGACTTAATCGTAATTCTTGTCAGATGAACACCAAGTATATATTCATAACGGGCGGGGTTGTTTCTTCCCTGGGAAAGGGCATAGTTGCCGCATCACTTGCAAAGCTCTTGCAGTCAAGAGGATTGAGAGTCACAATCCAGAAGTTTGACCCTTACATCAATGTAGATCCGGGAACGCTGAACCCGTATGAGCACGGAGAATGCTATGTCACCGACGACGGAGCGGAGACAGACCTGGACCTGGGCCATTATGAAAGATTCCTGAATGTGCCAACTTCACAGGCAAACAACGTAACCACCGGAAGGATATACAAGACGGTGATAGACAACGAGCGGGAAGGCCTGTATCTGGGCAAGACAGTGCAGATTATCCCGCATATCACAGACGAGATCAAGCGCAGGATGACGCTCCTTGGAAAGAGCGGAAACTACGATGTTGTGATAACGGAAATCGGTGGTACCGTGGGTGATATGGAATCCACTCCTTTCCTGGAGGCTGTAAGACAGTTGCAGTGGGAAATGCCTGAAGGAGACTGCCTGGTGCTCCATCTGACACTGGTACCGTTCCTGCACGCAGCCCAGGAGCTCAAGACCAAGCCTACCCAGCACTCAGTCAAGATGCTGCAGCAGGAAGGAATAAAGCCGGATATCATTGTTTGCCGCACGGAAGTTTCTCTTCCTGAGGGGATGAAGAAGAAGATAGCCCTGTTCTGCAACGTTAAGGCAGACTCCGTGTTCGAGAACCAAGATGCAAAGAGCATATATGAAGTTCCTGTTCTGCTGCACAAGCAGGGCCTGGACGATGTGGTGCTCAAGAAGCTAAAGTTCAAGAACGTTCCCCAGCCGGAACTGGCGGAATGGGAAGTCTTCCTGAAGAAACTCTACAACCCTAAGACCGAGTGCGATATAGCCCTTGTAGGCAAATACGTGGAACTCCAGGATGCCTACAAGTCCATCCAGGAATCCTTTGTGCACGCCGGAACGGTAAACAACTGCAAGGTCCACGTTCACACTGTCCACAGCGAGTATCTGGATGCCTCCAACATAAAGGAGAAACTCTCCGGTATGGACGGTATCCTCGTGGCTCCGGGCTTCGGAGGAAGGGGCATCGAGGGCAAGATACTGGCTGTCAAGTACGCCAGGGAGAACAAGATACCGTTCTTCGGAATCTGCCTCGGTATGCAGATGGCCGTAATCGAGTTTGCCAGAAACGTGCTCGGGCTGAAGGATGCCTGCTCAACGGAAGTTAGGCCACAGACCAAGAATCCGGTCATTGACCTGATGGAAGAGCAGAAGACTCTTACCACCAAGGGCGGAACGATGAGACTCGGCGCATACGACTGCAAGATCAAGGACGGTACCCTCGCCGCCAAGATCTACGGCGAGAAGCAGATAAGGGAAAGACACCGCCACCGCTACGAGTTCAACGGAAAATATGAGGAAGAGATGGAGAAGGCAGGCCTTATCCTCAGCGGAAGAAACCCTGAGACCGGCCTCGTGGAAATCGTGGAACTCCCTGCAAAACAGCATCCTTTCTTCATAGGAGTGCAGTTCCATCCGGAACTCAAGAGCACGGTTATGAGGCCGCACCCGATATTCGTGAACTTTGTAAAGGCCGCTATGAAGCGCCGCAGCGGAAAATAGAATAATGAGAAAAAACAGATTCATACTCATTGCAGCACTTCTGCTGCTTCCGGTTCTGACACTGGCGCAGGATCCGCCAAAGGCACGCCGCCACAAGGTTAAGGTATTGGCCGAGTATCCTCACGACACCAAATCCTACACCCAGGGCCTTTTCTTCTACGACGGCTATATGTGGGAAACTACCGGCCAAAAAGGAGAAAGCTGCCTGAACATGCTGGACTACAAAACCGGCAAATGGAAAAGGAAATGGAAGTTCAACAGCCGCTATTTCATTGAGGGAAGCTGTGTTGTAAACGACAGGTTCTTCATCCTGACCTGGGAGGAGCACACCTGCTTTGTATTCAGTCTCAAGAACCCCGAGAACAAGCTCAAGGAAATCGGCCGGGCTTCCTACCCTACCGAGGGCTGGGGCCTTACCACAGACGGAAAGCGCCTGATTATGAGCGACGGTTCCTCCAATCTTTATTTCCGCGATCCTGGCTCCTTCTACTGCAACTCCACACTTAAGGTAACCCTGGACGGGAAGCCACTTCACAATCTCAACGAGCTGGAATGGATTGGCGGCAAGATCTGGGCAAATGTCTATCTGACAGACAATATTGTAATAATCGATCCTGAAACCGGATACGTTACAGACGTTATAGACTGCAAGGGAATTCTCCCTGCTAGACTCACAACAAAGGCAACCGATGTGCTTAACGGTATCGCCTACGACCCGTCAGACAAAAGCATCTATGTAACCGGCAAATACTGGCCGAAACTCTACAAGATTACCTACTAAAGCAGGTGCAGCGAGCCAATCAGATACAGCAGACCATATCCGAAGGCCATGCTGATAACTCCCATTATCACGCCTATCTTGCTCATATCCTTCTGGCTTACCAGATTGGTGGCGAAAGCCAGAGCATTTGGCGGGGTGGAAATCGGGAGAATCATTGCGCTTGAAGCGGCAATTGCCACTCCTATCAGGACTGTGGAAGTGCCACCAATTACGCCTAGGCTGTCTCCCATAGCGGTGCAGACAACAGCAAGGATTGGCATCAGCAAAGCGGCTGTCGCAGAGTTGGATATGAAGTTGGAAAGCGCATAGCAGATAAGTCCGGAAAGAATCAAGATGAACAGCGGGGAGAAGCTTCCGAACGGAATGCTCTTTACCGCCAGGTCTGCAAGTCCGGAAGCGTTAAGTCCGTAACCCAGGGCAAAACCGCCAGCAACCATCCATATTACAGACCAGTTAATCTGTTCCAGGTCCCTTCGGTTAATCACTCCCGTGAGCGCAAACACCACAAACGGAATCAGTGCAACCGTATATGAATTTATGCCCGTAACTGAATCGAGGAGCCAGAGAATAACCGTTACAAAGAAAGTAACTACAACTACCGGAGTGTGCCATCCCTTGTGAAGATTCTCTTCTATCTGGAGCTCCACGGTCTTCTGGGTGAACGGGAACATCTTCTTTATGATGTACCAGGCCACAAACAGAAGCACGATAACCAGAGGGAACATGAACATCATCCACTGTCCGAATCCTATACCGAGGTTAAGACCCTCAGGATCATTGAGGTATTTGATAGCGATGGTGTTAGGCGGGGTTCCGATTGGAGTTCCCATTCCACCAAGATTGGCAGCAACCGGAATTGCCAGAGCAAGGGCTATCCTTCCCTTTCCGCTTGCAGGAAGCTGACGGAATACAGGAGTAAGGAAGGTAAGCATCATTGCGGCGGTTGCCGTATTGCTTATGAACATCGAGAACAGTCCGGTAATCAGCAGGAATCCCAGCAGCACGTTCTCGCTCTTCTTTCCGAAAGGAGTAAGGAGGATCTTTGCCAGACGGGCGTCAAGACCCGTCTTGGTGGCTGCAATCGCAAGTATAAATCCTCCGATGAACAGCATAATAACAGGATCCGCGAAGGTTGCCATCACACCCTTGTAGCTAAGAAGTTTTCCCACTTTCTCAGCATCGCACATCGGCCCTATTCCGGAATCCGACGTAAACAGCAAAAGCAGTCCTATGACGGCCACGGAAGTAGCCCAGGCAGGCACCACTTCCATAATCCACATCAGCATCGCGAAAACGAACACCGCAATAAGCCTCTGCTGGACCACCGTTATCCCTTCCATTCCAAACCAGGAAGAAGGCATATTCCACACGAAAAGGGTGAGTATCAGCACCACAAAGGCCTGATAGACCTTCTTCATCGCCTTGTCGGGATGTGTCCATTTCTCGTAATACTTCTTGAGGAATTTGTCAACTTTCTCGAAACCAATATACTGTGTAAACATAGACCGTTTGTGTTTATAATTTTTGCGCTGCAAAGATATAAAAAACTATCTTTCTCGCTTCGCTCGCAAGATAGGCTGCGCTTCGGAAAATGCAAACAAGTTTGCATTTCTCTCAGCTTGCACTATCTTTGCGCCCGGTACGGGAACTTTATCGCCGAGCAATCGGAGGAAAGTCCGGACAGGGCAGAGCAATGCGCTGTGGAAAGCACAGATGGGCGTAAGCTTATGTCTGGGGTAACAGAAAACAACCGCCCCTATCCGCAAGGCTAGAGGTAAGGGTGAAAACGCGAGGCAAGAGCTCACGACAGATAATGGCGACATTATCCGGGTACTCCGCCGCATCCTGCAAGGCTATGTATATCGGCAGTCAAGGGCTGCTCGTCCTTTGCCGAGGGGTAAGCTGCGCCAGATAAATGATAAAGACTGAATGCGAAAGCAGTCAGGACAGAATCCGGCTTAACCTGTACCGAAAAACAAAGAGGGACTGATTTCAGCCCCTCTTTTATTTTAAGAGCAGTCTAAAGTATCCGTGAGCCTGTGGCCGCCCATGGCCACATGAATGGGTGGCCTGCCGTCAGGCAGGTCGGGACGAGCGAAGCGAGGGCTTTAGGATACTTATAGACTGCTCTTTATTCTTTATAGTTGAAGAAATCTATTGTCTGGCCGATAAGTTTGTCTATCTGGTCCTGGGACTTGAGGGTCTCGATCGGGAAACCGAAGACTGCGGTCTTGTAGTCCTTGCCAGGATAGGCAACAGCGGCGCTGATGCTGGTCTGAGGATAACGCATTATGGTGTAGGAATCCTTGTCGGCAGGAGTGAAGGCATCCGGAGCCTCGCAAACATATTTCTTATCGTTGAGCTCGGAATAGAACTCGAATGTTCCGTTGAATCCGAACTTGTTCATAACGGCAGAAGCCCTTCCGTCCTTTGCGGCAGAGTGTGTCATCCACTTGATCTTCAGCACATCGCCGAGGAACTTAGGACCTTCTTTTGCATCAACTTCATAAGCATCCACAAGGTCAGTGGCTACATAGGCGCCGGAAATGAGAAGGTTCCTTCCATTTGCGCAGAAGTCCTTGATTGCCTTCTTCATTGCCGGAGTGTAGACGTGGTACTTGACAAGCTTGGTAAGGCTTCCGTCATTGCTCTGGCACTGCTTGCCCATAATCATATCGCAGATGGAATACTTTGTCATATCCGTCTTTCCGCTTTCCACAGCGCTTCTGGTGGAGGAAATGAAAGCGTAGCCGTTATGCATGAAGCCAAGGCCGTGGTCGTATGCGTAGTCGAAGGTATTGCCGGCAATGATGTTTCCGGCCTCGTCGCTGTAGCAGGCACCGAAGCCCGGAGCATCGTCGTCTGTCCAAGGAACGCTTCTGCGGTACTCGTACATCTTACCGAGGTAGGAAGCATCCTTTATATAAGGAACGCCGTGGTCGTAATCTGCAAAGAAACCGGCTATTGTGGAATCCTTGCTCTGTATCCACTTAGGAGCGCCAACGCGGTCAAAAGCATTGACAACAAGCACGATGTCATCAGATTTTCTCTGGCTCGGAACACCTACGGCAACCACCTCTGAAGCAAAGCTCTCTCCACCGGCGTTGACTGCCGCAACCTTGAAGCGGTAGATATGATCCCTATCTATTTTTACGCGATACTTTGGCTCAGCGACGTATGTGCCCTGGTCGAATCCGTTGTCGTCTATTGCCGTGTAAACCACGTAACCAGTAGGAACTGCGGTTGGCTCCAGCTTGTCCTCAACGTTGTTCCAGGAAACGATTGCGTGGATCTCTCCCTCGCTTACAGCGTCAAACTCGATTGATTTGGTCGTGGTTACGGTCTTCTTGCCCTTCTTGGTTTTCTGGGTGGTTTTCACGTTTGTTTCAACAGCTCTCTTGGAAGGATTCTCCAGAACAACCTGCATATTGTCTACAGGCAGAGGCTGAACGGTGTAAGGCACGTTGTTCTTCCATGCGAGGAACTTAAGGATTCCCTTGTAGATTGCCCTGGATGCGGTAAAGCGGAAGTCAGGGTCAAGGCCAAACTTCATATCAGCGTAATTGTGGTGGGAAAGGAACTCCAGCAGCATTCCCGGAACCTGAGGAGAACGGCTCTCTGAATAAGAGCGGTCCCAAAGCTGGCGGCGGCTCCAGTCAAAGCCATATTTGTCCGTTATGTCGTCCACAAGCTGAGTCTGGACAATATCGGCAAGATAACGGCCGAGGATCCTGTCGTCTCCGTTAGGATATTTGTCTTCCCCGCCAAAGTCCTTGCAGATTCTGGTATAGATGGAGAGAGTTCCTATGATAGTGTCTCCCAGGGAATTGCCGGCATCAGTATGGAAAGCGAATGAAAGGTCCACCGGAATATGGCGGCTCTCTGCACCCCACTTAGGGATGGCGCGGCTCTGGCCGGCGATGGCGTTCACGAACTTGCCTCTGGAAACATAGTCATCGGTATAGTCGTTGGCATTGTGGGAAACGGAATAAACCGTATCCGCAAAGCCACTCCACTGCAGGTAATATCTTGCACCCTCGAGGAAGCGAGGCATACCGCTTATAAAGCCCTCACCTTCTCCCCTGGCGATGTTGCCCATTCCGCCTCCGAACTTGCAGGCATCAGCCGTTACTGTACCGTAACTGTTTCTGTTGGTGAGGAATACGCCCTGGTCCTGGCTACCGGCCTTGAAGTGGAATGTTCCAAGATAAATCCACATGCTTCCGCCCATCTTCTGGTTAACGGAGAATTCGGCCTGACCACCGTTGTACTTGACAATGTAAGTTGCCTTGTCAGCGCTGCTTGGAAGAGTCTTGTAGGAAATGTAAACTGCATAGTCCCCGTCCTCCTCAAATGTCGGAGTCCAGGTTATGGTGCTCTCGTTCAGGCTCTCCGAAGGCTCGCTCTGGCCTTTTGCCAGCAGACCTTCAACCTGAACGTAGGAACCCATCTTGAAAGGATTCTCCTTGAAAATATATGATTTCTTCGGATGCGCAAAGCCCTCGCCGTCTCCCTTTGTCCAGCTGTAGGAACCGTCGGAAGAACTGTACCCGGCTGTCTGGGTATCGTTATCCACGATAACTTCCACCCTGGTCCAGTCCCTTTCCTTCGGAAGCAGCACAACTGCACCGGCATTTTCCAGCATAGGAACCAGGAAAGGCTCCACATAGCTCATTGTGTAGGTATCCTCCACCACTCCGAAAAGCCTGGCTCTCTGGAACTCCCAGCGGTCCAGCGTTGGTTCGTAGAACCAACCGTGGCTGTTCTGCATCGCGATATGCCTGTTCTGCAAACCCTTGGTAATAGCGTATGGCTTTCCCTCCTGCTCTTTCAGGCGGATACCCTTTGACTTGTCTTCCTTGGTACCTTCTTTCTGGATTTTGGCCCAGGAACCTGAAGTATTATAGAAAGGTGTAACAAGATCCTCAAGGCGGAAGCCGTTGGAGAAGATAGCCACCTTCTTGTTCTTCAGCGATGCCGGAAGATTTGTCTTCACTGCCTCATATATCTTCTTCACTCCATCCTGGCGGATTGGAAAATCGGCGACATTGCGGTTGAAATTAATGTAAAGGGAATCATTGTTCTTGAAGGTATAGGCGTTATCCACCTTGATAGGAACCTTCACTCCGTTGGAAAGTGTACGGAGGTATGTTCTAATCTTCTGGCAAGCCGGGTCAAACTGCTTAAGGTCTGAAATTTTGACACTTGGCTTATTCTTAAGGAGAGTTTCCAGATAACCTTTATCCTGTGAAAACAACGTAGCTGGAATCAGAATCAATGCGGCAGCAATTACAGCGGCTGCCCTTGAAAAGAACTTTGTAGAACGCATATCGTGAAAACTTATTATTCTTTATTAAAGCAACCACAAATTTAACTAAATTTGCTTTCATGAAAAGAACGAGACTGGCAAATCTGCCGACAAAAATCTATCGCCTTGAAAGGCTCTCCAAAGAACTTGGAGCAAATATCTGGATAAAGAGAGACGACCAGACCGGAAGCGAGCTTACCGGCAACAAGGTCCGCAAACTTGAATTCGAGACCGCAGACGCTATCGAGAAAGGCTGCGACCTCCTGATAACCTGCGGAGGAATACAGTCCAACCACTGCCGCGCAACCGTGGCGGCTGCAACACAGCTTGGAATGAAATCCGCCGTGCTGCTGAGAATCAGCGATGAACCTCCTGTAAGGGGCAACTACTTCCTGGACAGGCTTCTGGGAGCTGACGTAAGGTTCTGCAACCAGGAGGAATACCGTAACCACCGCCAGGAGATAATGGAAGACATGGCGGAAGGCTACCGTAAGCTCGGATTCAATCCGTACATCATCCCTGAAGGAGCGTCAAACGCTATCGGAACCCTGGGATACTACACCTGCATGCAGGAAATCCTCCAGCAGGAAAAGCAAATGGGAATCGAGTTCAACACCATAGTCGTGGCAACCGGCAGCGGCGGAACCATCGCCGGATTGCATCTTGCCAACGAGCTTGGCCACCTTGGCAAGAGGTGCATTGGGATGGCTGTATGCGACGATGTGGAATACTTCACCGAAATAGCAGACAGAATTTCCAACGAAGCCAAATATCTGCTAAAGGAATTTCTTGACACAAAAGACTATAGCAACGCAGCCGTTCTGCGCAGCAATATAGAGATCAACGACAAGTATGTGGGAATAGGTTACGCCCTTTCAAGGCCTGAGGAACTGGATTTCATCCGCAAGGTTGCAAGGATGGAAAGCCTTATCCTGGATCCTGTCTACACCGGCAAGGCAATGTACGGCTTGTGGAACGAGCTCCAGAGGGACGCCGACCCTAAGACCAGGATCAATCCGGACGACAACATCCTGTTCATCCACACCGGAGGACTGTTCGGACTCTTCCCTATCAGCGAAACTTTCCCACTTTAATCCCGGAATATGCAGCTATACCTAAGCATAAGAGAAATAGCCAGTGCCTTCATGGTAATGTTTGCAATCATAGATATTACCGGGAGCACCCCTATTGTACTGGACCTTCAGGCCAAGGGAAAGAAGATAGAAGCAGCAAAGGCAGCCATCGGAGCCTTTATCCTGTTTATGTTCTTCCTGTTTGCCGGAAACTGGATGCTGGCCCTGTTCGGAGTTGAAATCCATGAGTTTGCAACTGCCGGAGCTTTGGTTATCTTTGCCCTGGCCCTGGAAATGATACTCGGCATAGAAATTTTCAGGTACAACGATTCTCCGGGAGGAAGCCCGACAATCGTACCTCTGATATTTCCCCTGATTGCCGGAGCCGGAGCCCTTACCACTATGCTTTCGCTCAGAGCAGAATACTCTGTCCTGAATATCATCATCGCGATAGCACTCAATATGATAATAGTGTTCATCGTGCTGAGAAACGTAACCTGGATAGAAAGGGTTTTGGGCAAGGGAACCGTCTATGTCCTGAGGAAATTCTTCGGAATCATACTTCTGGCAATGAGCGTGAAGCTCTTCGCCACCAACATAATGAAGATTCTGCACCAATAAAACCGCATATATGAAAACGACCAAGATTCTGCTCGCGCTCTGCATACTGGCTCTTGCAGTGTTGCTCTTCATTACCAGCCGGAAGGCAAAAGTATCGGAGACAGACAAGGAAAGCATTGTGCTTGAAAACATTGCAACCAGAACATCCATAAGGGCTTACACGGAAGCTCCTGTGGAGCAGGAGAAAATCGATAAACTCCTCAAAGCCGCTATGGCCGCCCCTACCGCAATGAACAAGCAGCCGTGGCATTTTGTAGTTGTCACCGACAAGGACCAGCTCAAGGCCCTCTCGGAAACCAGCCCTTATTCCGGTATGATAGCAAAGGCTCCTCTGGCGATAGTCGTCTGCGGAGACATGCTCAAGGCAATGGACGGAGGCGGAAGGGACTTCTGGATCCAGGACGCTTCAGCGGCAACGGAAAACCTTCTGCTTGCGGCCAATGCGATGGGCCTGGGTGCTGTCTGGACAGGCGTCTATCCAGACCTTGACAGATGCAAGAGCATCGCTGAGGTCCTTGCCCTTCCGGAAAACATAATACCTCTCAACGTTGTGGTTATAGGCTATCCTGCCCAGAATCCGACTCCAAAGGACAAATGGAAACCGGCCAACGTTTCCTACAACAGATACGGAAGCGCAGACGGAAAAACAATAGATATGGAAAAGATGACTGAAAATACCGTATTCTCCGATTTCGACTACACCGACGACTTTACGGGCAACCCGTTCCTGTGGTTCAAGGGAGACGGCCTGCTGCTTGCAGTGGGAGACAAGGAAAAGAGCAACGCCATGACTATCGGCTGGGGAGCCCTCGGCAATCTCTGGGGTCACGATGTAAACACCCTTACCGTTTATGTTTCCGAATCCAGATACAGCCAGCAGATGATGGAAGACTGCAAGTATTTCACCGTGATGACTTTCGACGAGTCCAGAAAAGACATTCTCGAGTATATGGGAAGCCACAGCGGAAGGGATGAGGACAAGGCAAAGGCCCTCGGACTCCACCTCCAGTTCACCGAACACGGAGCCCCATACTACCAGGAAGCCTACGAGGTCTATGAGTGCGAACTCATCTACAAGGCTCCGTTCATCAGGGAGAATATGACAGGACCTGGCAAGGAATTCTACGAGAAGCGCCCTCAAACCAAGATCCACCATATATACATCGGCCGCATCTTGAGCGCAAAGAGAAGATAATATGGGAATTGCAGTATTTACGCTTACTTCTCCCCTTCACGACAGGGAGAAAATAGAGAATTATACCAAAGAGTTTTTCTCCCGCCTGGACTTTGATTTCGACTACAGGGGAGAAGATTTCTCCACTTGGGGACAAGCGGACCTGGATATAATTTTCGTAAGGACCGGCGGAACGGAGAACATCTTCAAGCAGAGGTATCTGGATGTACTCGATGTAAAGAAGAGCGTCTATCTCCTGGCATCATACAGCAACAACTCCCTGGCCGCTTCTATGGAAATCCTTTCCTGGCTGCGCCAGAGAGGTATCAACGGGGAGATTCTCCACGGCTCTCATCAGTATATTTCATCCAGGATCAACAGCCTCATTCAGCTGGAATCCTCCAGAAAGGCCCTTGCCCAAACCAAGGCCGCAATAATCGGCAGACCTTCCGACTGGCTGATCGCCAGCGATGTAAACAGGGAAGCCATTCTCGCTAAACTCGGCTTTGACATAGATTACATTCCAATTGAAGAGGTTGAAAGGCCCTGCCATGATATTGGCCCCGGTAAAGACGGCGCTGAGAAAATCTACGAGGCAATCAAGTCTGTGGTAAATGAACACAAGCTGAATGCTTTCACAATAAGATGCTTCGACCTTCTTTCCAGCTTGAAGAACACCGGCTGCCTCGCCCTTGCAAAGCTTAACTCTGAAGGAATTGTGGCAGGATGCGAAGGTGACGCCCCGGCAATGATATCGATGATAATCAGCCGGTGTATTAGCGGCAAGACAGGATTTCAGGCCAATCCGTCAAAAGTTGATACCGAGACAGGAGAGGTCCTCTTCGCCCACTGCACCATTCCGCTGAATATGGTGGAACGCTACGAGCTGGACACTCACTTCGAGTCCGGCATTGGCGTGGGTATCAGAGGTTTCATGAAAGAAGGCCCTGTCACGGTCTTCAAGATTTCCGGAGACGCCCAGAGATTCTTCGCAGAGGAAGGAGAACTGATAGAAAACGGCAGCCGCCCTAACCTCTGCCGCACCCAGCAGCTTATAAAGTTCAACGACAAGGAAGCCACAAAGTACTTCCTCACCAACCCTATCGGCAACCACCACATTATCATCCCGGGCCACTGGAAGAAAATCCTCACCGAACTCCTTGCCTAAAAGGTGGTGGATAGTTACCTATTTATCAGGCTTTTAACATATTGGTCCTGCAGAGATTTATCCGCAGGACCATATATTTAATTACCTGGCTATTAAAGAATTATCTGCCACTGTTCCAAATATAGACGATTTTGAGTATATTTGAATGTTTAATGTGTATTCAATGAAAACCAAGATTTCCATAATAATTGCATTTGCTATAACACTCTGTCTGGCAGGGTGCAAGACCGGCCCTAAGATTACTTCTGAAACTGCTGCGGACATTGCGGCAATCACTGATTCCTCAGCATTGATTTCCCCAACATACGCTAAGGGATTTACAGTCCAGTATCTTGAGGACGGAATCCGCCTTGTGGACATTCAGGATCCGCAGGCAGAAGAGGAAGACAAGATGCCGGTGGGTTATCAGTTCGCCCTGATACCTAAGGGTCTGGACTCATCCATATACCAGGAGTTCGTCCCTGAAGGATATACAGTTGTGAAAGTGCCGGTAACCAAGACAATCGCGATGACACTTCTCCAGCTGTCCAATTTCACGGCTTTGGATGCCCACGACTGCCTTTCCGCCATAACCACCACAAAGAACCTTTTCAACAAGGACATCCTTGCAAGGGTTGAAGACGGAAGGCTCCAGAAGATTGGCCACGAGGGCAACTTCGACCAGGAGATGATTATGGCGGCAAATCCCGAGGTTATCTTCATATCTCCTTTCAAAAAAGGCGGTTACGATGCCATCAAGGAAACGGGAATCACCCTTGTTCCTCATCTGGGATACAAGGAACTTACTCCTCTCGGACAGGCCGAGTGGATCAAGTTCATCTCCATGTTCATCGGCAAGGAAAAGACGGCCAACGAGACATTCTCCCAGATCGAGAAGAACTATATGGATATGAAGGCACTGGCGGAAAACACCCAAACCCGCCCTACCGTTTTCAGCGGCGAGATGCATTCCGGCAACTGGTATGCCGTTGGTGGCAAGAACCATCTGGCCCAGATTTTCAGGGATGCAGGGGCGGACTATCTCATCAAGGACGACAACACCGGCGGAGTAAATATAGAGTTCGAGAAGGTCTATGCAACCTGTGCAAAGGCAGACTACTGGAGAATCCTCAACAGTTTCTCCGGAGACTTCTCCTACGATGCCCTCAAGAAATCAGAACCGAGAAACGCCCTGTTCGATGCCTTCAAGAACAAGAAGGTCATCTACTGCAACATGAAGCAGACTCCATACTATGAACTTGCTCCAGTGCATCCCGACCTTCTGCTCAAAGACTTCATCGCCATCCTTCATCCTGAACTTGTGGAGGAAAACTACGAGCCAACATTCTACAGAATACTCAAATGAAAGCGTTTTTTACAGATTGCTGATAATCAATACGATAGGTAAATGTGGGGTATATAAAAAGCACACCCCTCAAATAAGCAAATAGTTAATAATCAAGTAAATGCGTAAAACGCCAACATTAATACTCCTGGGTTTGCTGATACTGGTGCTGCTGGTTGTAAACCTGCTGCTGGGAAGCGTTAAGATTCCGGCAGGAGATACGCTGGCGATACTGTTCGGTGACAGGTCAAACGAGATATTCTCCAATATCATACTTAAATCCAGGCTTCCGCAGGCACTGGTGGCTATAATGGCGGGAGCGGGACTGGCGGTTTCAGGCCTCCAGATGCAGACAGTCTTCCGCAATCCTCTGGCAGGCCCGTCCGTTCTGGGTATATCAAACGGAGCAAGCCTTGGAGTTGCTATCGTGGTGCTGATGTCCAGTTCCCTTGCAGGAGTGTCGCTGAGCAGGATCGGTTATGCCGGAGATGCAGCAATCTCAATAGCAGCGATTATCGGATCCTTAGCGGTAATGACTCTGATAGTATGGGTTGCAAGGAAAGTCAAGGGAAACGTGACGCTGCTTATCATAGGCGTTATGATAGGATATCTTGTAACGGCTATTGTAGGAGTGCTCAAGTTCTTCAGCGCGGAGGAAGACATAAAGGCATTTGTGGTATGGGGGCTCGGCTCGTTTGCACGGGTTTCCGGAGACAGGATGCTGCTCTTCGTAGGAATGATGGCGGTGCTGCTTCCACTCAGTTTCCTGCTGGTCAAGACCTTGAACCTTATGCTGCTCGGCGATGACTATGCCAGGAACCTGGGACTTAACATCTCTAGGTCCAGGACACTGGTGATACTTAACTCAGGAGTTCTTGTAGCTATCGTAACAGCATATTGCGGACCGATAATGTTCATAGGACTGGCCGTACCGCATCTGTGCCGTGCCATTTTCCGCACCAGCGACCACCGGATTCTGGTGCCGGGAACTATTCTGACAGGAGCGGCTCTCGCCCTTCTATGCAGCCTGGTTGCCAGGATGCCGGGCTTTGAGGGAGCACTCCCTGTCAACTCTGTAACAGCATTGATCGGAGCGCCGGTAATCGCTTCAGTTATTTTCAGAAGGAGGAAAGACGATGTCAGGGAATAAAGAAACGATATGGCTGGAGAATCTTGTCATCGGCTACGAGACCAAGACTGTTGCAGAAGGGATAAACGCTTCTCTGAATTCCGGGGAACTGACCTGTCTGATAGGCCCTAACGGAGCCGGCAAGTCCACGCTTATGAGGACAATCTGCGCCTTCCAGAAGAAACTGGGCGGAAAGATATTCATAGAAGGAAAGGAACTCTCCGATTACCCGGACAAGGACCTTGCAAGGAAAATCGGTGTGGTACTGACTCACAGGCCTCAGATCCAGAACATGAGCGTGGAAGAACTGGTAGCCTTGGGCCGCAGCCCATACACCGGATTCTTCGGACGCCTAACGGAAGAGGACAAGAAAATCGTCGCCGAGTCAATCGATATGATTGGCATAACCTCCCTAAAAGACAGGA
>JAFYZX010000095.1 GCA_017548505.1 Bacteroidales bacterium
AGGAGAAACCGGTGGATGGAAATAGTGAAAAATATCCAGTAGAAGAGGTGCAGAAGAATGTAATCAGAGCCCTTAAGCAAGTGTTTGACCCGGAGATTCCGGTAAATGTCTATGACCTTGGTTTGATCTATGAGGTTAAGGTAGGGGAAGACCGCAGCGTTTTCATCAAGATGACGATGACTTCTCCAACCTGCCCGAT
Source organism: Bacteroidales bacterium (assembly GCA_017548505.1). Lineage (GTDB taxonomy): Bacteria > Bacteroidota > Bacteroidia > Bacteroidales > UBA932 > Egerieousia. The sequence goes on from JAFYZX010000095.1 coordinate 200, forward strand.
GGCAGATGATGTGGTGAATGACGTAAATAACGCCGTATCAGACGCTCCGGGCGTAAAGAGCGTGCAGATAGAGCTGACTTTCGAGCCCGAATGGGACGAGAGCCGCATGAGCGAGGAGGCTAGGCTGGAACTTGGACTGATGTAGTGATGGAAAAAGGTCTGTATAAGGTGGTGCTTCTTCTTGGCAGCAACCTTCCGCTAGGAAGGATGACTCCGGAGCAGATAATCTCCGAGGCAGACAAGGAGATTATAGATGCGCTGCTCCCGGATTACCTGGAAGTGGAGGCTCTGGAGGATGCAGTTTCTGCAACCGAAATAGCCGTTACCGAGCCTTGCGGAAAGTTTGAGGAAAAGGACCCGCCAAAGTTCCATAACCAGGTGCTTTCCTGCATTACGGACAAGACGCCGGAGGAAGTTCTGGTCCAGACACAGAGGATAGAAAAGCTCTTCGGGCGGATGCGGACTTACAAGAAAAAAGGGGAGATTTACCAGAGCCGGACACTGGATATAGACATACTGAAGGCCTATAAGAAGCAATGGGCGGACAAAAAGGCGGACAAAGGGGCGGACAAAAAGGTGCTGTGGGTTGAAATAGAGTCAAATACCCCCGAGCTAATACTCCCGCATCCTCAGGTAGAAACAAGGGCTTTCGTGAAGCCTCTTATGGCATCGCTGAATAAAAATAAAAAATAGAAAAACAGTGTAGATATGACACAAGAAGAAATTTTCAAGAATCTTATTTCCCACACCAAGGAGTATGGGTTTATTTTCCCGTCAAGCGAGATTTACGACGGACTGAGCGCAGTGTACGATTACGGCCAGATGGGAAGCGAACTCAAGAGCAATATCAAGAAATACTGGTGGGATTCCATGGTCAAGCTCAACGAGAATATCGTGGGTATTGACTCATGCATTTTCATGCACCCGAAGATCTGGAAAGCTTCCGGTCACGTGGACGCTTTCAACGATCCTCTGATAGACAACAAGGACTCCAAGAAGAGATATCGTGCGGATGTTCTTCTGGAAGATTACATAGCCAAAATAGAGGCTAAAATTGAGAAAGAGGTTGCAAAAGGAAGGAAGAGATTCGGCGATGCCTTTGATGAAGCCCAGTTCCGTGCCACAAATCCTAATGTCCTCCGGGAGGCGGACAAGGCGGACAAGGTGCGGACAAGCATGGCCAAGGCGCTCAACGACAATGATCTGCAAGCCCTCCGCCAGCTTATCATAGACTGCGAGATTGTGGATCCGATTTCCGGTACCCGCAACTGGACGGACGTAAGGCAGTTCAACCTTATGTTCTCCACCCAGCTTGGAAATATCTCCGGAGAGGACGGAACACTTTATCTCCGCCCGGAGACCGCACAGGGAATTTTCGTGAATTTCCTCAACGTGCAGAAGAGCGGAAGAATGAAGATTCCGTTTGGAATAGCCCAGATTGGAAAGGCCTTCAGAAACGAGATAGTTGCCCGCCAGTTCATTTTCAGGATGAGAGAATTCGAGCAGATGGAGATGCAGTTCTTCGTACGTCCTGGTGAGGAACTCGAGTGGTTCCGCCACTGGAAGCAGAAGAGGCTTGCCTGGCATCTTGCAATCGGAATGGGTGAGGAGAATTACCGCTTCCACGACCACGAGAAACTGGCCCACTATGCAAACGCGGCAACCGATATCGAGTTCAACTTCCCGTTCGGCTTCAAGGAACTTGAAGGAATCCATTCAAGGACGGACTTTGACCTTGGCCGCCACCAGGAGTTCAGTGGAAGAAAGATCCAGTACTTTGATCCGGAAACAAACACCAGCTACGTTCCTTACGTTATAGAGACCTCCATTGGAGTTGACCGCACGGTGCTTGCAGTTCTTAGCGCAGCTTACCGCCAGGAAAAACTGGAGAACGGAGAGGAAAGGGTTGTGATGAAATTCCATCCGGCCCTGGCTCCTGTGAAGGTTGCCGTACTGCCTCTGGTAAAGAAGGAAGAACTGACTGATATTGCGCAGAAGATAATGAATGACCTCAAGTACGACTTTAACTGCCAGTATGAGGAAAAGGACACTATAGGAAGGCGCTATCGCCGCCAGGATGCCATTGGAACTCCTTATTGCGTTACCATAGACTTCGATACTATCGCAGACGGGAAGGTAACTCTCAGAGACCGCGACACTATGGCCCAGGAGAGGGTTTCCATCTCCGAGCTGCATTCCATCGTGGAAAAGAAGGTGTCTATGAAAAGCCTTCTGGAGAAGATTTGAGTGAAAAATTTTGCAAATTCAAAAATTACTCATACTTTTGCAGCCCCAATAGGGAATCGGGGTGTGGCGCAGTTGGCTTAGCGCACCTGCTTTGGGAGCAGGGGGTCCTCCGTTCGAGTCGGAGTACCCCGACCACAAGATCGTTTTCATACTATGTTTTTTTGACCAATTGCGGGTTCTCCGCAGTTGGTCTTTTTTTTAGTTACATCCTGGAAATCAGATCCTTCAGCTGCTCCTGACTTTCGCATCCCAGGGCTTCGCGCACGCGGCGTCTTGTGCGCCCCACACTTTCCTTGCTTATGCAGATGGCGTTGCCTATCTGCTTGTTGTCCAGGCCAAGATAAATCAGGGCCGCAACCTTTTCAAACGCAGTGCTTGAGCGCTTTCCCAGGGCCTTGTCCAGATTAGGGAAGAAGTTTGGATATGCGGTGGAGAATTTCTCCCGGAATAAGTTCCAGTCTTTTTCAGAGACCAGAGAGCCTATAGCCGCACGTATTTCGTCTGACGTTGTTGGCTTTAGCCTGGTTGTGATTTCATCCATCTCGCTTACGGCCTTCTGGGCCGTCTGCCGCTCGTGCTGCTGACGGATGCGGCGGTGAATCTTTGTTTTCCATTTCTTTCTGCCGAGCATAAGGACAGCAATCACAGCCAGAAGCGCTATGACCAGTATAATCAGCCAGGTCCAGCTGCGCTTGCTTACTTTCTCGTGGCGGACGGTTTCTATTGTGTTCTGAAGCTGCTGGAGCTCAAGTTCCGTCTTGGTCTTTAGATGCTCTGCCTGCTGGCGGTGTTCCTGAATCCGGTCTTCCAGCTTCTGGATTTTATGGGTGACGGCCCGTGCGCTATCTTCCTGACCGTTAGCCTCAAACGCCTGGGAGAGCTTGTCATATACCTTTTTCTGCAGAGAGGCGAATCTCTTTGTGACGGCATATCTTCTGGCCTGCTTGAGGTCTGAAATCGCCCCGCGGACATCACCGGTATTTATCTGAAGGTCTCCAAGCCCCGTGAGGGCATAGATGATATTTGCGGTATCCTTGCCTTTTGTCGCGATGTCGAGCAAATATTCAAGGTTTTCCTCAGCGACCGAGTACTGCTGCCACCTTGTCTGGACAATGCCCAGTTTTCCGAGGGCAACGTCCTTTATCCTGTCTGTCTTGGCATTCTCCGGGCACTCCATACCAAGAATGTTCTCGAACACGGCGCTGCAGCTGTCCCACTGGTTTGTCTCCATATAGGAGGTTCCAACCAAATCCATAACGGAAAGATATGGAATCCAGATGGTTGAATCTTTCTTGGGATTCTCCGCGGCAAGATACATGCCGCCAAATCTTATGGCATCCTTATAGTTGTCTGCCTTAAAGAACACCTGGGCAAGGTCTGCAAGCTTGCCGCTGGTATAAAAATCGGAGACACGGCCCTTCTTTTCCAGAAGGGAGATGGCCTCTGAGTCGTAGATGGCGCTCCTGAGCGGCTCGTCTGCCGTAAGGTCCGCCATCATTTTGTAAAGTTCCGCCAGAAGGGTTTCATCTCCCAACTGGACGGCCTTCTGGAGAGCCTCAAGACCAAGGCCTTCCAGATAGTCTTTCTTGTCGGACCCGTAGAGCGTCTTTCCGTAAACCTCGTACAGGGTGTTGCGGATTTCCACTCTGGAAGACGGGTTCTTCTTGGCGTAATCGCGTAGGCCGTTTAATGTTTCCAGGAAGTCCAGATAGGATTGCTGATGGTCTTTGGTGGTGTCCGCCTCCATCTTGGCTTCAAGTTCTGTGGTATAAAGAGGACGGCAGACCTGCGTCTGACTCTGATCGCTTGTTTTCCAGGCTTCTATATAAGCGGAAATATCTTTGTCCGCCCTTCCTCCCCCGCAAGCGGACAAAATGGAAATAAGGGCGGACAAAATTAAAAGTTTTCTCATAATGCTCTAATCTGTGGGATTTTATTATGCGGACAGTTTTGTCCGCCTTCCCGTTTATAGAGCAAATATACAAAAACTATTCCTATTCTGCAGGATAATACTTGATGGTTCTCTTTTCTACGGTGCCGTCGTCTTTCTTTCTCTCGGTCCAGTTGCCGTGCTCGTCAACGGCGGTGTATTCATAGTTTATGGAATATGTCTGTGTATTGACATCGTGTTCAATATAGTCCGGATGCACTTCCTTTACGGTAACTTTTACAGGATTCCTGTCCTTGCCATATTCAAGAGTGTAGTAATATTCGGATTCCATTCCCATGGTTCCAAAGGCGGAATAACTTACCACCCTGTTCTGATCGTCATATTCTATATCGCTGAAGCTGGCTTCCCAGAATCCGACAATTACGAGCCTTCCCTTATTGTCGTATTTACATGACACAAATTCTTCTCCGCCGCCGTCTTCATCATCCGTATCCAGTCTGAGAATCGTAAAGTCTCCCTCTTTCTCTTCCTTTATTTTAATATCGCTGACAAAGAAATGCCCGTCTTTGTCAAAAACAGGCTTTTGGCCAAGGAAAAGCAACTCTCCGGAAACATCTTCAAAGACAATGCTTTCCACATTTCCCGCAACCTCGTACAATGCGCGGTCTCCAATAGGAGCGGCAGGCTCTTCAGTCTTTTTGTTTTCTGTGCAGGCTGCGGCCAGAACAACGGCCAGCGCTGCCATTAAGAATCGTTTCATAATCGTATTTGTTTTAGTTTAGTTCTTGTTGGATTCCAGCCTCTTCTTTACTGAATAATATGCTTGGCGCGAGTTGAATCCGGAAGCCAAGACAGCCTCGGAAATGGTAGCGTAAGGGTTGTTTTTCTGGTAGTTTTCCACCTCCTGGAGCCTTTGCCGGTTGATATATGAGAAGAAACTGCCGTATTCGGATTTGATAAGCCCGGAGACGTATGTGCGGTTATATCCGCTGCGGTCCGCTACGTCCTGAAGCGTAAGATGAGGGTCCAGAAAAGCTTCCTGCCCTTCTACCACGGTCCGGATAGCGGCAAGGATTTCTTCCTTCTTTTCCTGTGAAATGGATCTGGAGTATATTTCTGTAACGCTTTCATTCTGAACCTCAACCTCTTTTTCCTCCTCAACCGTTTCTTCCTCATCTTCCATCATCCTTCTGCGGTGAGGGTGCAGGGCGCTGATTATAAATACCACCTGTGCAATTGCCAGCAGAACCATCAGCCCGGCCAATACCGCCCTGCTGTTGGACAGGGCCGCAATCCAGCACAATGCCACGTTTACAATAACAAGCAGCATCCATCGCTTGGCAGCCACAACCGGAAAATCCGCAGGGTTGGAGAAATCGTCTTCGTCAAAGCTTTTTGCCCACCGGATAACCATGATAAACGCTATAAGGCAGAAAACCGTTACGATTGCGCCTAAGGCATACAGGATGTAATCGCAGAGCAAAGAACCCAACACTTCCTCAATGTGCCTGGCGTGCCAAACCGCAAGGCAAAATGCCGTAAACAGGGCCAACAGTACCGGAACTCCCATTATCAGCATCGGCTTCCTCCACCGTTTCCACTGCATTATGCTTCCAAAGTAGGCAAACATCAATACGGTAAAATGAAACAGGGTAACAGGCAGGAAATATATCCTTGCCAAATACCAGGCATCCGGGCATTCCGGATTGATTATATACGGAATCAGAAGCAGGGAATTCAGGAAAACTGCAATAATAAACGGCCTTCCAGGGTAATAATAGCCGGGATTCTTTTCAAATGGCCTGCACATGTGAAACCACCTCACTGCCGCCAGCGAGAGACTTGTTGTCAGAAAGAACGTTGCGGCCAGTCCGCAGATATATGTTAGACCAGAACCCATTTCCCGACAAAGTTAATAAAAATCCCGTTTTTTAACTCTGTGTTGACACCGTTGACTCAGACCGTACATCCCGTTTACTCATTCATAACATTGTTGACGCACCATGTCTCTACATTTGAAACCAGTTTCGTCCAAACTCGATTTCAGATTATGGATAAAGACACCTTGATCATATTAATCATTACGGCAATTCTGCTGTTTGTCTGGGTGCCTGCCTTTATTATCTCTGTTCATAAGGTCCTCCGCAAAGACAAGAAGCGGAGCTATAAAGATCAATCCACAAAAAAATAATAACCCCAAAAACGTTTTACTATGACGCAAAAGATCAAAGATTCCTACCAGACTCCCGCCATAAAGGTGCTGGGGGTAAAATTTGAAGGATTTATTTGCCAAACCACGCTTCCAGATGGCCAAGGCGAAGTGCCGGGCTATGGAGATGAATATAGTATTTAGCAAGGGGAGGACTAAAGATGAAAACAATCAGATTTACATTTTTAGCAACCCTTCTGATGCTTTTGGCGTCAGTTTCGGGGCATTCACAGGTAGCAGATATCGGCACTGTTACCATAACGAATAATGGGAGTACCTTTACCCTCACCCGTTCAAAACCCTATAATGATGCTTATTGTTATTATCGTCTTGTGGGCGTAACTGCTATCAACGGAATTCATTTTAAGGAAACATCCAGATATAATGGAGCTCGTATTATCCATAATGATACATATATCCGTTTTCCATACTGGGAGGGAAGTGTAGATGTTGTGGTTAATGAAATAACAGACCTTTCTACCCTGACAACCGGGAGCCGCTATACGAATAATAATGTTCCGCGCAAATACATATTTGAAGTGCTGGACGAGTCTGGCAACGTGATAGCGTCAAAAGAAAGGACGATAAATTACTCCACCACCTACAGCGTCAATAGTTCTGCGTTTAACCAAGGAGAGGTGGTCGTAAATTCCGGCGAGATAACCGTCACTGACGACGACTATGTACAGGCCTATCATGCCGTTCCTTTTGAAAACTTCTTCATCAGCACAAGGCCGAGAGACTGGCTGGAAGCCATCAGCGCAGAACTTAGGATGACATTGAGCCTTCAGGCCAAAGAGAAGAATGACGGTTACCAGCACGTGCAGATTCTGGTAAACCAGACAAGCAATCACGATGAGGGTTCCGGTAATAACACCCCAGGCACAATGAACTATTCTAGTTATATGGCCACCTTCTGCCATAAGGGCGGAAGTACCAATACAACCTACTCTAACTACATTTTTCCTGTTGTTGCCTACGGAAGCGATTGCGGTAATAAGGGAAATGTCTGGGGCAGTATCAACAGTTCCAATAATGTCGGAGAGCTCCGTCAGCAGCTATTCAATACAGATTGCCGCGCTTCCGACGGCCGTCTGATTGTAGCCGCTTCGGGAAAATTAAGTCAGTTAAATACTGTCGGCATCCGTTTCGATGCCTCCGGAGACAACGAAGACACCTGGTATGCCAATAACACTGTTGCCTATTTTCAGGCAGTAGACAACAAGGCGCCGGAAGTGTCCGGGAATTTTAAAATAGATAAAGGATGCGATGGCGTTTATTACTATAATAAACAATATTATATTACCATTCCTTTTAATGAAATTGTAATAGTTTCCGGCTCGCCGACACTTTCCACCAATTGGGGGGAGGATTTGACTTATATTGGCGGCAGCGGAACAAATGCTCTTGCCTTCAGTGGAACAATAACCAGCCTCGAACCGCTCCTTCTTCAGGTTAAAACATTAAACTTAAATGGCGGTAGTATAAAAGATGTGGCTGGCAACTCCATTACGGGCACCATCAATATAAACCAAACCAGCAACACAAGGTGCACGGGCGGAGATGCTGATCATCTGTTCAACAAGCTCAGCGACGGCTCTTATGAAATATCAACGGCGGAAGAACTTAGATTATTGGCAAGGTTTGTCAATGCCGGAAACGATGGTAATGGGCAGACTTTCCGCCAGACAGCCGATATAACAAATGTTGGTTTTATGAGTCCAATAGGGTACAATAAAAGCGGCGGCAGTACCCCAGTATTTAAGGGGCACTACGATGGTGGCGGCCATACTATCAGCGGCGCCTCAATCACAATGGGACTGGAATCTCGTTGCTCTGGTCTTTTTGGCGAGCTCTACGATGGAGTTATTGAAAATGTAAAACTTATAAACTCTGCAATTACCGGACAATTATATGTTGGACCTATAGTTGGGTACAATAGTGGAGGAACAGTGCGTAATTGTTTTGTGGGCAGCGATGTTGTCGTTGGCCATGACGATGTCGATCCAATGTGCCACGGTGGCGTTGCGGGGTACCTTCGCTCTGGAGGAATAGTTGAAGGTTGCGTAAGCTACGCCAGGATGATTACTACAAATCTCGGCAACGCAGCTGCAGATTTTGGCGGTATTGTAGGCCGTGTCATACCCAATACACAAATAAAGAATTGTCTATATTTAGGGCCGAAATTTGATATTTCAAACGCGTGGGGTGCGATTCTTGGATATTTTGATGACGCAAGTTCTTCCACTATTTCTAACAACTATTATACTGCCGAAGAATTTTGGGGCTATGGCCTTGATAAAAATAATTATTATGGTGCTAGTTATTGCGACATAGATAACGCCCGAAAAGCCAAGGTAATCTCTGCTGGAGACTATGTAATCATTACACCTTCCGATGCTGTTACTGTTTATGATGTGAGCGGCATTACAGCTTATGGCACTACGGCCTTGTCCTACAAAGGCACCCTTTATAGCGGAGAGACGCAGACGGTCAACCTTACCCTTTCTCACGAAAACCGCGCCGGCTACACATTTGACGGCTACAGCGTTAATGCCGGCACCTTGAGCGGAGACGACAATCCTTATGTACTGACCGTTCCGGCTAATAACGTTACCGTATCCGCCGCCTGGTCTCCTGGCGCAACGGTAGATCTTCTTGCCCACGAGGCTGTTGCAGAAGGCCAGACAAGATACTGGACCACGTTCTATCATCCAGACTTTAACTATCAGCTTCCGGCAGGAGCCCTTGCCTTTACAATGAAGAGCGACAAGACTCTCTACTGCGTTGGCAACGGCCGCATAATCCCTTCTGGCTGTGCCGTAGTTATTATGACGGACGCTTCCGCCCTGACAAACATAACCTCAGGCAGCGGCACGCTAACCCTGACCAAGACTACAGAAACCGCCACCCCAGAAAGCGGCAACATCCTTTCCGGAAAAAGCTCAGCGACGGCTGTTTCTGATGTAGTAACAGGAAGCCAGAAGGTATATATTCTGGGCAAGAAGTCATCAACATTCGGATTTTTCCAGTTCTCAGGTTCAACCATCCCATCAAACAAGGCATATTATGTGGAATAAAAATATAATCGCAGCCCTTCTTTGCTCAGGGCTCATGGTTCTGGCCGGCTGCCAGAAAGAAGACTCAGACGTTCCTGAAACCACTCCGGAGGAGAAGGCGGAACTCACCACGTATAAAGTAACCATCTCCGCCACCAAAGGCGTAGACACCAAGGCCCTTTCTTTAGACGGCACCACCCTCAATGCCTACTGGAAAGCCTCAGACAAGGTAAAAGTTTATAAAGCGGGCACATATATTGGCGAGCTGTCTGTTGTTCCCGAAGACGGTGAAAAACCAACCATCGCGACCCTCTCCGGCGACTTGACTGCCGATGGCCTTGCTGCAAACGACGCCCTTACTCTTTTGATTCCAAGAGGCACTTGGGATTATTCAGGGCAGACCGGAGTACTTACTGATGCAACGGGCTCCATTGAGAGTACCTATGATTACGGCCTGGCATCGGTGAACATTGTCGCTGTTGCCGGCAACGCTGTTACCACCAGCGGCGCCAGGTTTGAAAACCAGCAGAGCATCTACCGCTTCGGCTTCAAGTTAAGCGGCACGGCCCTTTCCGTAAAGCAGTTCTCTGTAATTGCGGCCAGCAACCTTCTTGTAAGGCAGAGGACCTGGAACGGCAGCGATTGGGCTTCCACACCTGGCTCTATAACTGTAATTTCTCCATCGGCCACATCAGAGCTGCTTTGGGCATCCCTGCGCAACGAGAAGGCCGGCACATCCACAGAAGACACTTATTCCTTCACGGTAATAGGCAGCGACAACGCCGCCTATCTTGGAGAAAAGGCTATTCCTGCCACTGTGCTGGACAAGCAGGGCCGCTTCATCAGCGCCAAGAGCGTATCGGTGAGCAAGGTTGTAATGTCAAAGAGCTCCCAAACCCTGGCAGAAGCCTGGTAATTTGAACAACACATCAAATAAATAACAAACAAAAAACAAATCTTATCATGAAAGAAAAACTTTTTTACGAGCAGCCCCAAGCAAAGGTTCTGCTCATCCGTACTGAAGGATTAATGCAAATGGCCAGCCGCAAGGGAGGCGGTTACGGAGGTCAGCAAGTAGTTCCAGATTGGGATAGTTCAGATGATGACGCTTAATAAAGGAGGACTGACTTATGAAAAAGATTTTCAAATATTTTGCATCAGCACTTCTTTTGGCAGGATTTGTTTTTGTATCCTGCAGCAAGGATGATACTGTAAATCTTGCACCTGAAGAGGAACTGGATACCTATACTTTGACCGTCAACGCCACAAAACAGCCTCTTACCAAAGTCCTTGACCTTCAGGGCACAACTCTCTACGCCAAGTGGGAAGTTGGAGACCAAGTAGTAGTTTGGAAGGAGGGCTTCGGCCGTGCTGGACTCCTTGAAGCCACCACGGTTTCTACAGACGGCCTTCAGGCAACATTTACGGGTGGTGTGAGCACTTCTGTTGTAGTAGGAGACAATCTTGTTCTGAAATACCACAAGAAATCTGACGAACATGCTCCTGACTATTTAAAACAGGATGGAACCCTTGAGGGCATTTCTGCCGAGTGCGACTTTGCTGAAGCCACCGTTGAGGTATTGTCTTTATCGGGCAACACTATGACCTCCACCAAAGCAATCTTTGAGAGCCAGCAAGCCATAGTTCAGTTTAACCTTAAGGATGAGGCGGGAAATGATATTTCTGCAACCCATATTGACATAGAGGTGGAGGGAATGGCTGGTTATATTACTGTTACTCCCCCAAATTCTGTCTATGGTCACAGTTTTTATGTTGCCATTCCAGGCATATCCTCCAAGACCGTTAAATTGACCGCACTTGTCAGTGACGTTTACACCTACCAGAAATCTAACGTTACTTTTGAGAACTCCAAGTTCTATGGCGTAAACGTAAATATGTTCAACATAAGGAGAACCCCTCTTACCTTCTCCGCCAAAGCCGCCGGCACAATAACTGTTAATTTAAACGGCTCGCCAGGCAACGGTATTGATATGGTTAAGAATGGTGACACTGATAATACTGTACACGTAGATCCATCTAGTACAGGAACAATAAATGTGGCCAAGGGCGATAAGGTGGCATTTTACGGAAACAACACTCGTTATGCACTAAGTTACACAGATTACAGCAACATAACTTGTTCTTCCGATTGTTATGTTTACGGAAATATAATGAGCCTTATAAGCAAAACAGGTTTTTCCAGCTTAAAAACCCTCACCGGAGATTTCGCTTTTTATGGTTTGTTTGCTGCCAACACTCATCTTTTGAGCCATAGCTGGAAAAGTCTGTATCTTCCAGCTACCACTCTGACTAATAGTTGCTATCGCGATATGTTCAATGGCTGTTCATCCTTGACCAGGACTCCGACTCTTCCAGCCACCACTCTGGCAACAAGATGCTACGAAGATATGTTCAATGGCTGTACATCCCTGACTACAGCACCGGAACTTAAAGCCACAACTCTGGCAGATTATTGCTACGCTGGCATGTTCCAGGGCTGTACATCCATAACCACAGCACCGAAACTATCTGTTACAACCCTGGCAGAATTTTGCTACTATGGTATGTTCCGGGGCTGTACATCCCTGGCCACAGCTCCGGCACTTCCGGCCACAATCCTGGCAGATTATTGCTACGATAGAATGTTCAATGGCTGTACATCTCTGGCCACAGCTCCGGCACTTAACGCTACAACCCTGGCAAAAAGTTGCTACGCAGCTATGTTCTACGGCTGTACATCCCTGGCTGCGGCTCCGGCACTTCCGGCCACAACTTTGGCAGATCTTTGTTACCAACAGATGTTCTATGGCTGTACATCCCTGACCACGGCTCCGGCACTTCCGGCCACCACTCTGACAACGCAATGCTATACAGAGATGTTCCGGAACTGCACAAAACTCACTGCAGCACCATCACTTCCGGCTACTACTTTGGCACAAAGTTGCTATGCCAGGATGTTCATGGACTGCCAATTGCTGGCCACAGCACCATCTTTGCCAGCAACAACCATGGAACATAATTGCTACTACTATATGTTTGCAAACTGTTATGCCCTGACCGCCGCTCCGGCTCTTTCATCTGAAAATTTGGCAAGTAATTGCTATGAGGGAATGTTCTGGAACTGCCAGTTTGAGACGGCTCCGGCTCTTCCGGCTACAACACTGGCACCGTATTGCTATAAGACCATGTTCATGGGCAACCCGAACCTAACCGCCGCTCCAGATCTTCCAGCCGCTACCCTGGTATCAGAATGCTACAACGAAATGTTCGCTTATTGTACGAAATTGAGCAGCGTAAAATGCCTGGCCACAGATATATCAGCTTATAATTGCACAAAAAATTGGCTTCAGACCGTCAAATCTTCGGGTACTTTTATAAAAGCGCCGTCAATGACATCCTGGTCAACTGGCGTCAACGGAATTCCTTCCGGATGGACCGTTAATGACGCATCTTAAGTTTAGCAAACTGGACCATTGTAAACGCTTCATAGAATACGAGTTCATAGAGTTTAGATTAAACGCAAGAGACCGGCTCTTTTTTTCTAGGGCCGGCCTCTTATTATTTTCCCGCTTATTTTTCCTGCAGAAACACTGAATCTAATAGTTCAGGCCAAAATGCCAAAGAGGAATAACATTCTCGAAACCGAACTCAATATCATCTTTTACAAGATATCCGTCTGCAATATTTTCAATCTGGCGGCGTCCTTTCTTTTTTCCTCCCACCTCAAAAGTGTAGCGGTCTATAACAAAGTCAGAATCCTTGGAGCTTACAACGTCGTTTCTGACTCTTGTCTGGCTGTAGAAGAAGGTCTCCCTCAAATTCCCGATGTTAGGGTTGCCATCGCTGAGAACAGTCATTAAAGACGGATTGTCGATATATACCTTTTCAACCTTTCCAATGCCCCTGATGCCACCCGTTGCGTCTCTTAATTGTCCAATCAAACCTGCGCGCTCCATATAGATAAGATAATCAGCAATGTTGTTCTTGCTGACTCCCACCACTGTTGCCAGGGAAGATAAGTTAGGTTTGAACGGAGCGCTTTCCGCTATAACGCCAATAAGCCGTTTTAGTTTTCTGGCGGTTGTGGCTTTTAACTCCGCAAATTGGGCGATGTCCGATTCAATGGTTTGTGATATAACCTGCTGCATCTTTATAGGAAAACCGCCCTCAACGGCAAAAGGATAATAGCCTTCTCTCAAATATTGTTCAAAATATGGGCGAGGATGCGGCAAGGAAGGCGACTCTACTTTGTGGTTAACAATTTCTTCCAGCGAAAAGACACCTACGGTGATATTGTGAAACAGTTTAAGGTATTCGCGGAAAGAAAGCCCATACATTGGGTAAACCACAGCCCTTCTGGAAAGATCGGCTTCTCCATGAAGAATGTCCAGAATAGAAGAACCCGTGAAGATAACATTAAGGTCTCTATATGTATCATAGATGTTTTTCAGCTCTCTGGACCAATTGGGATATTTATGTATTTCATCTATTATTAAATGAGTATAACCGTCCAAAGAAAGCTCGCGGGCAAGCTCCAAAAGAGTATGGGAAGTAAAATACATCTGATCTGCAGAGACATACAAGAACTTGCCCTTGTCGCGATTGGCAAGCAAATATTGTTTTACTAACGTGGACTTGCCCACTCCTCTGGCTCCAACAATTCCTAGCAAGCGGTTGTTCCAGTGAATGTCTTTATAAGTATATCTCCTGAATTCCGTTGGGGTTTGGCGGAGCATAGCTTCCATAAATTCTAAAAGGGTCTTGTCTATCATAATCAATAAATTGTTCCGCAAATATAGAAAAATTCCCTCAATGAGGGAAAGAATTTACAAAAACGAGCACTCAATGAGGGATTTTTGCGATATGCAAATTTAATCATTTTTCTTGGACGCGGAATAAAGAATAATCAAAGATGGATACCGTATAGTAATCCTGAAAGACGGACAGCCTTCATTCACTTTCGGGAGAACCATTTTCATTTGCGACAAAGACCTAAATGATAACCCGGCAATTTTCTCTCACGAGACTATGCACGTTAAAAGCTTACATTATCTCGACCTGTTCCTTTTCCGTGCAATCCAGATATTCTGGTGGTGGAATCCGCTGGTGTGGATAGCGCGCACGGAACTCGGCCTGCTTCACGAGTACGAGGCGAATAAAAGCGAAGCTCGAAAAGAAAGACGCACACCAAACAAGTGTGCGTTTTTAGCTTTCATAGAAGCACGAAAGTGATTATTTTTGCGCTATGAGAATAGCGCGGCTTCTGTTAAAAATACTTGGTTATAAGATTACCACAGACTTCCCGGAAATACCCAAGAGCATCATTGTATTTGCTCCACACACATCTTACTGGGATGCGGTTATCGGCAAGCTGGTGATGAAAGTGTGGGGCGTACCTCATCATTTTCTCGGCAAAAAGGAGTTGTTCCGTTTTCCGATGGTCATCATCGTGCGACTGCTCGGAGTCATTCCAATTAGAGGCATCAAGGGGCATAACTCCATCTACGACGCTGTTAACGTGCTCAATGGAAAGGACCGGATGCATCTGGCCATTTGTCCCGAGGGAGGGTTTGCACCTACGAACCGCTGGAATCCGGGCTTTTATTACATGGCCGTTAAAGCGAATGTTCCCATAGTTGTCGCTTATATAGACTATGGCCGGCGCGAGGGCGGTGTGAAAGGTGTAATAAGTGACCTGAGTGATAAAAACAAGGTTTATCAACAACTGTCAGAGATGTACCGTGGAGTGACGGCACGTCATCCTGAGTGCTTTATGCTGCCTCATTATAAAAAAACACCCCAAATGTCTGAAAGCCAAAACATTTAGGGTATTGCGGTGAGGGCGAGATTCGAACTCGCGGAACCGTTAAACCGGTTCGGCAGTTTAGCAAACTGCTGGATTCAGCCACTCTCCCACCTCACCGGGGATTGTTGTCTGAATATTGCTTATTCAAAGGGACTGCAAATATAACATTTTTTTAATTAACGGCTTCAACCGTTATTTTTTTGTCTGACTCTGAGCGGAGCTTGTCTGCAACGGCGTTGGCTTCCTTTTCAGAGGAAAACGGGCCGCAGATGAACCTGAAGGATTTGTCCTGGGAGACTTTTGCAATGTCTTTGCCGGTGGCTTTGATGGCTTTCATAAGTTGAGAGTCCAGGCCTGGTTCAGGGGTGGTAATCACCACGTTATAAGAAGATGATTTTCCTTTTTGGTTTTTGTTCTGGTTCTTCTGGGCCTGGGCGGCCTGCGCCTCTTTCTTTCTGGCAACTTCCAGAGGAATGGCCTCTCCGTCTTCATAGGCAACTATGGAGGCGCTGGAGAAGCCGGCTTTCTTAACCCGTGAGAGCTGGCGGTAAGCGTCCGAATATTTAGGGAAGGCTCCGGCGCAGTAGGAATATCTTCCGCCGCTTTCTCTTTCAAATACAGGGGAGAGGCCCTTGAAAGAAGCCTCCGTCTGCTTTTTGGCGGAGAAGAGGAAGCGTATCTGGTAGATCAAGCCCTCCGGGAAGTCTTCCAGGTCTATGAGCGCTCCTTTTTTCTGGATTCTGAAGGTGAGGTCAACCTCCGGGCGGATTCTTTCTACCCTGAAGTCTTCCGCGCTGTCTATCCTGGATTTTGTGGAAAGCAGGGTTGCGATGTTTTCCTCCTCTTCCTGCGCCACGCCGGTTTCCGCTTCTGCCTTGAGCTGCTCTGCGCTCTTGAACGCGTTGCTGGAAGGGACGACAACGCCTGTGGACATGAAGATGTCTTCAATGGCCCGGATTTCCCGCTCGGTTTCCCGGATTTGCTGGATTATGCTGTACATGGCGGTTTCAGACAGGGAGATGCGGTCTTTAACCATCTGGAGGGAATCCCGCTTTGCGGCGGCCTCATCTTCTTCCAGTTCTCCCATCAGCCTGTCGCTGAGGCCGGTATAAAGGAGCCTGTAGGCAGCCAGGCTTTCCTGGAGCTTTTCCTGCTGGCTCTTGAGAGTGCGGTATTTCTGGGTGGCGGCGGTGTAGCGTTCCGTGGTCTGGCGGGCGGAAGAGTCCATTTCCGCAAGGCCGCTCTTTCGCTCTACGCCTTCCAGGGCCTTGGCTACGGCAGCGTTATTGATGGAATCTCTCTGCCTCTGGGTCATTACGGTTCCGCTTCTGAGGCGGGAAAGCTCAT
>JAFYZX010000096.1 GCA_017548505.1 Bacteroidales bacterium
CATACAACATCCAGGACTGGATGACGACAATGCAGACAAAGAAGGGAACTGCAAATGTCTTTTCCCAGACACTCAGGTATTACAGCCCGGCAAAGCCTAACACAATACCTCTCTATTCAGGAAATATCTCTGAGTGGGAATCTGTTCAGGGAACAAGTCAGGCAAGCACATACGGCTTCACATATGACACCCAGGGAAGGCTCACTTCTTCAGACAGGTACAATGGTGCGGCAACGTCAGCTACATATCTCTACACGGAACGGAACATATCATACGACAGGAACGGAAACATCCTGACCCTGAAAAGGATTGCAAACTCCATCCCGAATCCTCTGCACAACTTCACTTATTCATACAACGGTGACAAGCTAACTACCCTGTCCGGCTCACAAAGCGGAACAGCCTTCACATCCTCATATAACTACGACGGGAACGGCAACATGCTCCTGGACGGAAACCAGGCCGTAAGGCTTTCATACGACCTGAACAACCTCGTCTTCAGGACAAGAACCATAGAACAGAACCAGGAGACCCTAGCAGGAACATACGCCTACTTTGCAGACGGAACAAAGTTCTCGCTCACGGGAGCGGACGGCTCGGGAAGGCTTTACATTGGGCCGTTCACTCTTACAAGAAAAGAATACACGGATGCCGCAACGGGGGATGTCTCTGCAGTAACAATCCTGGAATCCGCAGATGCAATGGGCTCTGATGCAAGGTTCGCCTTCGCGGCAACTCCGCAGACAATAAACAACTCGGACACCACATACACAATTGCATACGAGACTCTCTACCTCGTAAAGGACCATCTGGGAAGTGTAAGGACAATCACAGACAGCCAGGGTAACGCACTGGAAAGGAACGACTATTATCCTTACGGCCTTGCCACAAACCTGGGAAGGAACTATCCGGCACTTGCAGATAAATACAGGGTGAGGATGCCGGCCTCATTCTCTGATTTCAACCAGAACGGCAATATTTACCCAACGGTCTCTTCCCCTGCAGGAAAGATGCTGCCATTCCGTCTCCTTTACAACGGCAAGGAACTACAGCTCATTGCACAGACAAGACTTATAGACTACGGAGCTCGTCAATATGAACCGACAATAGCAAGATGGAATGGGATGGATGAGCTTGCTGAAAAAAATACAACTTCTTCAACATATGGTTTTTGCAATGGCAATCCTATAGCACTCATAGATGTATATGGGGAAGCAGCAGACTGGGTCGTCAAAGAAGGAAGCGTCGACTATGAATATATGAAAGATGTATCAAACGCTTCTGAGACACCTGAGGGATATGAGTATGTTGGTAAAGATGTAAGTTCAATTATATCTCACCTTAATATGAAAAGAGTATATACTACAAGTTCTAACCACATTTCGAGATATCCAAATAAAACAGACCGGAATGGATCCTCTTTGCTGACTTTTTCAATGACAGAGAAGACTAGTGTAATAGTTGAACCTAGTATCACTGAAGATAATAATGGAACACAATCTTTTGATGGACTTCAATTAACAATTATTCATAATAGCGTAATACCAGGCAGAGCTTTTATAGATGGTAAGATTGAAACAAGTGCAGAAGCGACAGTGTCAATTAATGGAGATAGTCAGACATTCGGATTGACAAAAAATATGGATGAAAGTAATTTTATTAGAGAAGAAGGTTCAAGATCAAGGTCTGAATCAATATTTATCCCTAAAGGTTATTTGCAAAGGAGCAATCAAATTTCAATTACAGTTAAAGGCAACTGGTCTCTTCATTCATATCGTGGAAATTATATGTTAAGTGACTTTTTTATAGGAGTGATCCCACTCGGTTACAAGCATTCTTTAAGTTTGGGAAAATAATTAGGTTTATGAAAAGATTATTGTTAATACTACTATTGTTGTCAGTTTATGGTTGCTCTGAAGAACCTGATGTGCAATTGCAGGAAATCAAAATAGCGGATTCATTGTATTGGTCTTTTTTTTCGGATAAAAATCCGAACAACTTATATCTGGCTGACAGTATTTTGCAAACTATCTCTTCAGATGATTATATGTGCCTAATCCGTTTGGTAAAGATCAATTTTGTATTAGGGAATAACAATAAAGCGGCTGATTACTTGGCTAAAGTGAGTGACAGCTATTTCAACGATGACTATAGAAAGCAAGCTTACATAACAGCATTACATGCTTTTTCCAAATACTCGGAAAAAGATTCTTTAGAAGCAAAACGATTGTTGAACGAGGCTATCTCCATTATTGACAGCCATCTTGTCAATAACTCCAACGACTCTCTTGCAGTTGGAATTAAATATATGATTAAAAGGCAAATTTTTGATATTGATATAGAACAGTTGAATAATGAAATAGATCAACTGCCCTACGCATATTTGATTTATGACATCAAGAATAGCTATCCCGCAAAACTGCATTACAGATTCTACAATTCTTCCCATTCGGATTTCTCTTACTTTTTATTGGAGGAATTAGACAAATAATATCAAGAAAGATAGATGCCACCATCATATATATGTGTAACAAATTATCCTATTGAGATTTGATATTATCTGGAGATAGCATACTTTATAGGAGTTGTTTTTTTCTTTGCGGTTTTTGTTGTATTTTTGGGCTTCTCAAACGAAATGATTATGCAGGAAATCAAAGGCAGAATTTCTCAGATAGTGGGTCCTGTGGTGGACGTGTCTTTCGGCGGGGTGGAAAGTTCTTCTCTTCCATCCATTCACGATGCGCTGGAAGTAGTTAGGCCGGACGGAAGGCTACTGGTTCTGGAAGTGCAGCAGCACATCGGAGAGGATACCGTAAGATGCGTGGCAATGGATTCCACGGACGGATTGCGCAGGGGGCTGGATGCAGTGTGGACCGGAGGACCTATCGCGATGCCGGTAGGAGACCAGATAAAGGGGCGCCTGATGAACGTGGTGGGCCAGACCATAGACGGAATGGACCAGCCATCCAGGCAGAACACTTATCCTATTCACCGCCAGCCGCCTAAGTTCGAGGACCTTACAACGGTTCAGGAAGTGCTCCCTACGGGAATCAAGGTAATCGACCTGATAGAGCCGTACAGCAAGGGAGGAAAGATCGGACTGTTCGGAGGAGCCGGAGTGGGCAAGACCGTGCTCATCATGGAGCTCATCAACAATATCGCCAAGAAGCATAACGGATTCTCAGTGTTTGCCGGAGTGTGAGAAAGAACCCGTGAAGGAAACGACCTTTTGAGGGAGATGATCGAGAGCGGAGTAATCCGCTACGGAAAGGAGTTCAAGGAGGGAATGGAAGAAGGCAAGTGGGACCTTTCCAAGGTGGACAAGGAAGAACTTGCCAAGAGCCAGGCAACCCTGGTGTTCGGGCAGATGAACGAGCCGCCTGGAGCAAGAAGCTCAGTGGCTTTGAGTGGTTTGACTATAGCCGAGAGCTTCCGCGATGCCGGAAAGGAAACCGGCCAGAAGAACGATATTCTGCTCTTCGTAGATAACATATTCCGTTTTACCCAGGCCGGCAGCGAGGTTTCCGCTCTGCTGGGCCGTATGCCATCCGCAGTGGGATACCAGCCGACCCTGGCATCTGAAATGGGAACGATGCAGGAAAGGATCACATCCACAAAATACGGATCCATCACTTCCGTGCAGGCGGTTTATGTGCCGGCGGACGACTTCACAGACCCGGCCCCTGCAACCACATTCTCTCACCTGGACGCTACAACCGAGCTTAGCCGTAAGATTGCCTCTCTGGGTATCTATCCTGCAGTGGATCCTCTTACATCAACATCCAGAATCCTGGATCCGAGGATTGTGGGCCAGGAACATTATGATGTGGCCCAGAGAGTTAAGCAGATCCTTCAGAGAAACAAGGAACTTCAGGACATCATATCCATCCTCGGAATGGAGGAGCTCAGCGAAGAGGACAAACTTGTCGTAAACCGCGCCCGTAGGGTACAGAGGTTTATGAGTCAGCCGTTCACAGTCGCCGAGCAGTTTACCGGAGTTCCGGGCGTGATGGTGGACCTGAAAGACACTGTAAAGGGCTTCAAGATGATTCTGGAGGGAGAGTGCGACTATCTGCCTGAGCAGGCGTTCATGAACGTGGGAACCATCGAGGAAGCAATAGAGAAAGGAAAGAAGATCCTGGCAGCCGCCAACGCGTAAGGTAGTTTTTGAGTATGGAATATCTCAAGCTGAATATAATCTCGCCGGAAAAATCCCTGTTCAAGGGAGAAGTCTCGGAAGTTACCCTTCCGGGCTCTCTGGCACCTTTTACAATATTGCCTGACCACGCGCCTATTATATCTTCTCTTGAGAAGGGAAAGATTTTGTTCACCGACAGGGACGGTCAGAAAGGGGAAGTTGAGATAGACGGAGGCTTTGTGGAGATGAGTAACGGAACAGTAACCGTATGTATCTGCTGATATGGAACTTGGAATAAGGAAATATGCTCTGGGAGTTCTGCTCTGCGTCCTGATTGTGGAGGCCGTGGCCCTTGCACTGGCTTATTTCCTGTATCCGGAGGCAATGTCGTGGCAGCTGTATGTAATGCCGGTGGTCTTCTATGCGGTGGCTCTTTTGGGAATATTTCTTCTTCGGCATTTTGCCAGGAAGGGAGACCGGAGCCTGGTTTCCGGTTACATGGCAGTAAGGGGAATAAGGCTGATTTTGCTGGTGGGGTTCCTGCTGGTGCTGTTTATAGTTGACAGACAGTCAGTCAAATGGGTGACGGCAGCCTTTGTGCTGTTCTACATCGCCCTGCTGGTATATGACACAATATACTTTTCAAAGACAATGAAGAAGTGATGAGAAGGAGTCTGGCCATAATCGCGATGCTGTTTGTTGGGCTGATGTTCAGCTCCTCTTCCCTCCATGCCACTGAGAAGGAGGGAGAGGGCGGCGGAGTCAATGTCCAGCACATCATCTTTGAGCACATGCTGGATTCCTACACCTGGCACATAACAAAGGTCGGAGACAAGGACATTGCGGTCTATCTTCCTGTCATACTCTACAGCAAGACAAGCGGATGGCACGTGTTCTCTTCCAGAAGGCTACACGAAAACGGAGGAAGCTACGAGGGCTTCTATCCGGCTCCGGAAGACAGTGCCCACGCCTACAAGCTGATGGAGAAGATGCCGGACGGCAGCCTTGTCAGGCC
>JAFYZX010000097.1 GCA_017548505.1 Bacteroidales bacterium
CTTTGCTCAGCGATGGGGATAAGGATAGTGTTGATGTTGGTAATAGCAAGAGTCTGATTGCTCTTACTGCGGGGCTGGATGAGGTGAAAGAGCTCAACCTGCTGCTTAACAGGGCGTCTGAAGGCGTTGCGGAGGGGGGATATATCTGGGTACATAGCAGAACATCAGGCAGCCGCAAGGCCAGTATACTTAGCAGCAAACCGCCTGTAATCAGGAACATAGTGGTATTTTTCTGGTATCTGTGGTACAGGGTGTTCCCCAAGCTGAGGCTGACGAGGTGGATGTACCGGCTGTACGAAAGGCTCAACGGAAAGATTAACCGTTGCTACCATAGGGTGGAGATACTGGGGCGGATATTCCGCTCCGGGTTTGAAGTGGTGGACGAGGACTTCAGGCACGCTCACTTTTACGTTGTTGCCAAGAAGGTCAGGGAGCCGTTGTGGGATAACGAGCCAACGGGAAGTCCTGTAATCAAACTGCTCAGGGTGGGAAAGAACGGGCTGCTGATACCTGTGTTCAAGTTCCGTACAATGCACTCATACTCAGAGTATCTGCAGTCTTATGTATATAGGTACAACAGCCTGGAAAGAGGCGGCAAGTTTGCGGACGACTACAGGGTGGCGGGCTACGGCAAGTTCCTCAGGAAGTTTTGGCTGGACGAGCTCCCGATGGTGGCAAATCTTATTCGCGGAGACGTGAAACTGGTGGGGGTGAGGCCAATATCCAGGCAGTACTACAGCCTGTATTCTCCTGAGGTTCAGCAACTGCGGATTAAGGCAAAGCCCGGGATACTTCCGCCGTACTACTACGAGAAAAAACGCCCGGAGACTATGGCTGAGATAGAAGACAGCGAAAGAAGATATACGGAAGCGTTCCTGAAGCGGCCGTTTGCTACGGACTGGCGGTACTTCTGGGGAACGGTTGGAAACATTTTGTTCAGAGGCGCAAGGAGCAAATGATTTTGTAGTTGTCCGAATAATTAGGTTGCAAATGGCAGAAAATCTTAACACAAAGATAATCAAGGGAGTAAGCTGGAGCCTCATAGAGACTTGCGTTGCTTACTTCATACGCTTTTTCATTGGAATCATTCTGGCAAGGCTGCTTTTCCCGTCTGATTTCGGGCTGGTGGGCATGATTGCCATTTTCATTGCCATATCGGATGTATTTGTAAAGGCGGGTTTCGGCCAGGCGTTCATAAAGAAGAAAGACACCACAGACGTAGATGCCAATACGGTTTTCTTCATCAATCTGGCAATATCTGTCGCGATATACATTGTTCTGTATTTTGCTGCTCCGCTGATTGCATCTTATTTCCACGAGCCTGCCCTTGTGCAGATTGTAAGGGTGCTGTGCCTTGTTATCATCATCAATTCCCTGAATGTAATCCAGCATTCCATTATCCGCAAGGAGATGCAGTTCAAGAAGAAAGCCATTCTTACAGTGATTTCTTCTCTGGTTTCCGGCTGCATTGGCGTTCTTTGCGCGTACAAAGGGCTTGGGGTATGGAGTCTTGTAATCCAGCAGCTTGCCAACAGGCTGGTTCTGTGCATATTGTTCTACTCCACATCTAAGTGGAAGCCGAGTTTCAGGGTATCGCGCCAGGTGGCAAGGAGCATGTTCTCCTACGGCAGCTGGCTTCTTCTGGCAGACTTGCTGCTTACGATTATGAACAATTTCTACAGGGTGTTCATTGGCAGGTACCATAACTCTGAAGATCTGGGCTATTACGAGCGCTCTCACCAGTTCCAGGCAATGGTGGCCGATACTTTCACGTGGGTGTTCGGCATTGTGGCATTTCCTTCTTTCACCAAGGTCCAGGACGACTATCACAAGATGCTGGATCTGGCCAAGAAGTACGTGAAGTACTCCACGTACCTCATCTATCCGATTCTTTGCGTGATGCTTGTGGTGGCTGAGCCTATGATTCATCTTCTGCTTACGGACAAGTGGCTTACGGCGGTGCCTTACCTGAAGATTTTCTGCATTATAGGTATGGCTGTTCCCCTGAACTTTTTCCTTTCTCCGTTTCTTCAGGCGGCCGGCTTTACCCGTCTGGTGTTCTTCAGCACGCTTTTTACCGCTGTCCTGAGGATTCTGAATGTTGTCCTGACTTTCACCTACGGCATAAAGGCGCTTCTGATAGGGGAGATTTTTGTGCTGCTGCTGAATATGGTTGTGTTCTCTTTGCTGGGGCTCAGGAAGATGGGCGTCAACTACCTTACAACACTCAAGGAGCTGTGGATTACTCTTGTTGCAACCGGAATTATTTATTTCCTCGGCGAAGGAATAGAATATATTATGCGTACCACTCCAGAATGGATGATGGTTATCTCTACGGCTGCCGGTATGATGGCTGCGTATGTGGCGGTTCTGCTTGTTATAGACCGCAAGAATCTTAAGCTGTTGATTCAAAATGTAGTAAAGATGATCTGATGGGCCTTCTGTTCTTGATATTGATGCTTGTGGCCATTTGCTTCTTTGTTCTGGGGAAGAAGAGCGGGGCTATATTGGCATTGGCTGCCGTATTCTCCGATATGGCGGGTATCATTCTGGAGGCTGCAGGTATAGAAGGAATCAATATGCTGTTCCGTTATCTCCTGTTCTTGATTGTCATAGTAATGAACATAGACAGGCTGAAATGCGGCATAAGGAGACTGATTGCGGATTCCACGTCTATTATGCTGTATGCCGTAATCATTACGATGCTTGTTTTGAATCTGTATGTGGTAGGCAGGGCACGCAACGATTCTGATGTGGCAGATTTCCAGCTGAACGTTATTCTCAGGGTTCTGATCCCGTACATTGTTGTTATTCTTGCTCTTACAGACAAGAAGATTGTCAAGGATTTCTGTATGTCTTTTCTGGTCTGGGGCGGGCTGTTTTTTGCCACTTTCTTCTTGCTGATTGGAATGGACGGAGTTGTCATAGAAGACAGAATGACTTTGGAGGAGGCTACCGGAATCGGGCCTATAGAACTTTCCAGATTTGCCGGAATCATATTGATGTCCTGCCTTGGTTTTCTTCTGGGGGCCAAAACCAGAATTCAGCCTTTGTTCATAGCGATGATTCTCATAGGCTTGTTCCTGCTCTTCCTTTCATCGCAGAGAGGAACTATCCTTGGAGTTCTAGTTTCTGTTATGGTTTTCCTGTATTTCAACCTGGCGAAGAAGGGACATCCTGGAACTCTGGTAATTGTAGCGGGATTCCTGCTGATTATAGTGTATCTGTTTCTGGAACAATTCCATTTCTCTTTTCTTTCCCGTTTCAAAGAGCTTGAAGATATTGAGGAGTCTAACCGTTATCTTGATTACGGGTTTTCCTGGGCTGCTTTTTCCCAGAATCACTTTTTCTGGGGCTTGGGAAGCCGCGGATATTTTTACTTTATGGATGAATTGAGGGAATATCCCCATAGTTTTATTCTTGAACAGATGGTAGAGTACGGGATTGTAGGCTTGTGCTTTGCGGTTGTACTTATTGTACAGAGCGTTAAGTGCTGCATAAGGCTTTTCAGGAACAGTCTTTGCCCAGACTTCATAAAGATTGTTCCGGCTATGTGGATTGTGCTGCTGTTTTCCGTTCTGGTTTCAGGCAATTTTCTTTCCAATGCGCAATTTTTTGTGACGACTGCGGCATTGCTGGCTGTATATTACTGTTATAAAGATGATTATGAATCCCAAGAGTCTGTTGTACATAAGCGGACATAATCCGGACACGGATACAGGGGTTGAGAAAAAAGTCCAAGACCTGTGTGCCGTAGCCAGAAGATTTGGCTACAGCGCAAGGGTTATTTGCCATTATCCGAGAACTCTGTCTGAACGCAGGGATATGCTCAGGCAAATGCTTGATTCTGATGCCGGCGTGGTTGTGCTGAGGAGTTTTAACGCTTTCAACCTCCGTTGCCGGAGACTTCTGAAGCAGGCTAAAAGACAGGGGCGGATTCTTGTTCTGGACCAGCCTACGCCACTGGCTTCCTATATGCGCGAAATCTGGGGCTCTTCCGTTTCTTTTGGAAGGAAAGCTCTTTCTGCTCTGCGATTGCTCCTCAACGGTCCTTGGGGGCAGCGGGTATTTGACAGGATAATCCAGTACGGCAATGAATCCTGGTTCTTCAGTCTCGGGAATAAGAGCAGGACTGTCTTGACTGGCAATGGGATAGATGTGTCCAGAATGGATTTGCGAAGTCCGCTCTACGGCAAGCCGGGAAGTTTGAGGCTTGTTGGGGTTGCTTCTTCTGTGAGTCCTTGGCAAGGTTTTGACAGGATAATTAAGGCAATGGGAATGCTCAGAAAGAAAGGAAGCACTCTTGCTGTTGAGTTTGAAGTAGTTGGAGATTGCGGCGGATCACATCTCAAGGATCTGGCTGAGCGTGAGGGGGTGGCAGACAGGGTTCATTTCCACGGCCCGAGGCGCTCTGATTACATCGGTGACCTGTATTCCAGATGCGATCTTGCCGTTTCTTCTCTGGGGCTTTTCAGAAAAGGGCTTTCTACGGCTTCTGTACTCAAAGCCAGAGAGTATTGCCTTGCCGGAATTCCTTTCATTGCCTGCGGAACCGATCCGGATTTTCCGTCTGATGTTCCCTTCCGTTTTGAAGTGCCCAACGACGAGAGCGTTGAACCTATAGTTGACGTTATGGAAAGGTTTGAGAGTGAACGCAAAGGCTTTGCTGATTCACAAATAAGGGATTATGCGCTGGAGCACCTTTCCTATGAGCATAAGTTTAATGAAATGATGGAGGGTCTTGTATGATGAAAGTGCTCTTGGTTTCTCCTTTCCCTATACCCGGTTCACCGATACGCGGGGGCGTGGAAGCTGTTGCCGCCGGCCTTCTGAAAGGCTTCAGCCGCATCGGCGGCATTCAGGTTAAGGTGCTTAGTTTTTGCCACACGGAAGATTTGACAGTCCGGCTATATGATAATGTGGAAGTTTGTTATGTGGGCAGAAGATACCGTGTCCGCAAAATGGAACTTTTGCTTCACGCCAAAAAATATCTGTACAAGGTGTTTGAGGAGTGGGGAGCGGATATCCTTCATATAGAAGGCAATGGCAGTTCCCTTCTGCTGATGGACAGGCGTTATTCAGGCAGGACCGTGGTTACCCAGCACGGGATTCTGGATAAGGAAAGAAAAACCAAGAGGAGCTTCCGTTCTAAAATGAATCTGCTCTTGGCGGAATTTATAGAAAGGCGGAAAAGATCTCTGATAAAGAATATTGTGTTTATTTCTGCCTATAACAAGAATTTGTACGGAAACTTGGATAGTCTTGCCTGGGCACAGATTTGCAATCCGTTGGATGATGATTATTTCAAGACGGAAACAAGGGAAGGATGCGCAGGTTTTTATTTTCTGGGAGTATTGAGCAAGAGTAAAGGAGTTGCAGATTTATTGGAGGCTTATGGCAGTCTTGGCCATTCCCTGAAAGACAACAGCATTCCGAGGCTGGACGTTATCGGAAGCACGGATGACCGCAGTTTCCTTTCTGAAATGGAGAAAACTGTATTGGGCATAAAAGATGGTTCTGTAGCGGTGCACGGATGGAAGACAGGGGAGCAGATTCGCTCAATTGTTGAGTCTTCACGCTGTCTGGTTCTGCCGTCATATCAAGAGACTCTTCCTGTTGTTGTGGCCGAGGCAATGGCAATGGGTAAAATCGTGATAGCTTCTGATGTGGGCGGCGTAAGAGAAATGGTGGACGACGGCCAGACAGGATTCTTGTTCAAGGCGGGAGATGTGTCGGCCTTGACGAATCTTATGCTTAAAGTAGCGGAAATGAATGAAGAAACATTTTTGCAGATGTCTCAGAAAGCCAGGCAAAAGGCTTGGAATATGTTCAACTCTGAATCCGTGGCCCAAAAGACAGCAGATTTTTATGAGAGAGTCTTAAAGCAATAGAATATGGAAAGGTCTGGGTTAAGAGTTTTGGTTGTGGGCAATTTGACAGACGCTCCTTTTGTGGATGAACAGGTGGCGTCTCTGAGGCTTTTGGGCTTTGAGGTTGAGACATTGGCAATTTGCGGCAAGGGCATAAGGGGGTATCTCAAGACTCTTCCTCGTCTGAAGGCTGCCATAAAGTCTTTCAGTCCGGATATCGTACACGCCCATTATGGTTTGTCTGGCCTTCTGGCCAATCTCCAGAGAAGGGTTCCGGTGGTTACAACATACCACGGCAGCGACATTCATTCCGGAGGATGGATCCTGTTCCTTTCCAAAATATGCCTGAAACTTTCAAAGTTCAATATTTTTGTGAGCGCCAAACTATTGGAAAGATCTGGATACAGGAAAAAGAACGTTGCTGTAATACCTTGCGGAGTGGATGTTTCTGTTTTCTGTCCTGCGGAAAAGGATGCCGCCCGCAAAGGTTTTGAGTTTATTGAGCCTGGAGAAGGAGTGCGTTATGTTCTGTTTTCCGGGGCCTTTGACAATCCTGTCAAGAATTCTTCTTTGGCTTTAGAAGCGGTTGGGGTTGCCAATTCGCTGATAAAAAGCGAAATAGACGGGGTGAACCAAGTCAGGCTTGTTGAATTGAAGGGCTTTTCAAGACAACAGGTTAATTTGCTGCTCAATTCCGTGGACTGTCTGCTGATGACTTCAGAAAGGGAAGGTTCACCGATGGTGATAAAGGAAGCGATGGCGGTTGGCCTTCCGGTTGTTTCTGTTGATGCCGGAGACGTAAAGGAGCTTATTGGCGGAACAGACGGGTGCTTTGTGGCGGAAAGGAATCCGGACTCCGTTGCAAAGGGAATTATTTCCGCTCTGAAACACAAGGGGAAGACAGAAGGCAGGGCGGTGATAATGGACAGAGGCTTAAGTACAGAGTCTGCGGCAATAAAAATCGCTGAGATATATAAAAAGTGTACCAGTTAATAATTAGTTGAATATGAGTGATTTTACCAGATGTTCCAGATGCGTGATGGATAATGGCAGCGACTCCACGATCAGATTTGATGAGAATGGCGTGTGCAACTATTGCACGACAGCTGTCCGTCAGATGCCATCCGTCTATTTTCCGAATGCTGAAGGAGAATCTAAACTTAAGTCTCTGATAGATAAGCTGAAGAGGGAAGGACAAGGCAAGGCTTATGATTGTCTGATGGGTATTTCGGGAGGACTGGATTCATCATATCTTGCATATCTGGGAGCGGTGAAGTGGAAACTCAGGATTCTGGCTATTCATATAGACGACGGCTTTGATACAGACCTGGCCAAGGAAAATATTGAGAACCTTTGCAGGAAAGCCGGCATAGAATTGATATCTTATGCTCCTGACGCTGAACAGTTCAACGATTTGACCAAAGCATTTTTCCTGGCCGAAGTGGCAAATGCCGCCATACCGCAGGACAATGTTCTCTTTTCCTGCCTTTACAAGTTGGCGGCCAAACATAAAGTCAAGTATTTCCTTTCAGGCGGCAATTTTGCCCTCGAGAGCATTCTGCAAAAAGGCGACAATTCTACCTTTGACAAAGTGTTTATAAAAGACATTCACAGAAGATTTGGTTCAAAGCCTATTGACAAGATACCTCTAATGTCTCACTGGCAGAGATTGTGGATTGCCAAAGTAAAGGGAATCAAGACATACAGGCCTCTTAACTATATAGACTACAACAAGAATAGGGCTATTTGTGAGCTGGAAGAATTTTGCGGTTTCCGTTATTATGAGGCCAAGCATCTGGAGAACACGCTTACAAAGATGATTCAGCTTCATTGGTTTTACAGGAAGTTCGGAGTTGACAAGCGTAAATCTCATCTTTCCAGTCTAATAGTTTCCGGCCAGCTTTCAAGGGAGGAAGCATTGAAAGAGCTGGAGAAGCCGATAAGCAATCCGGAAGATATGAATAGGGATGTAGATTATGTTTTGAACAAGATAGGTCTGGGAAGAGATGTATTTGACAAGCTTCTATCCTCTCCCGGCAAACACTCGCACGATTATAAGACAGACAGGCTTTTCCGGATGTTCCAGTCTTTGATTGATTCACTTGGGATAGACAAGAAAAAACTGGTTCAGTAACAGATGAAGATTCTCATAGACATAAACCATCCTGCCCACGTGCACTATTTCAGGAACCTCATCCGGATAATGAAGGATAAGGGGCATAGTTTCAGGGTTATTAACCGCAACAGCAAGATGATTAACTATCTTCTTGATTGTTACGGCATTGAGCATGTTATACGCAACCCTAGGCCCAAGAACAAGGGGACTCTTGCATCGCTGAGGAACTTGCTGGTTATGGTGAGGCATTGCATAAGGGAATCTCGCCGTTTCCATCCGGATTTGTACCTGGGATTTGGATCTTCTGCCTGTGCCATTGCATCATTCTTCTTCCGGAAGCCTTGCCTCCTGTTGGATGATACGGAGCATAATGCACTGAATCACAAGCTTTACAAGCCATTTGTAAAGAAGGTTCTTACTCCGTTCTATTTCCAGAAAACCCTTTGGAAGAAGAAATCGCGGCAGGAATCTTTCAATGCCTATGTAGAGCAACTGTATCTTCACAGCAAATATTTTTCTGCGGATGATAGTGTGTTGGAGCGTTTGGGACTCAGGAAAGGCGAGTATGTTTTTGTAAGGTACATAGCCTATGACGCTCATCACGACATTAAGGCCAGACCGCTGGATCTTGCTTCAAAAAAGAAGATTATATCGGAACTTTCCAAGAAATATAAGATTGTGCTTTCTCTTGAGAACGAGGACGATAGAAGAGATGTTGATTTTGCCCCTTACCTTCTGGATTTTCCGCCGGAAGATGTTCATAGCATTATGGCTGGAGCCGCTATGGTCTTGACGGAAGGCGCTACGATGGCTTCCGAGGCTTTTGTTCTTGGAGTGCCGTATGTTTATCTGAATCCTCTGAGGGTTGGCAATGTGGATTGCCAGTGCCGTAATTATCCGGATCAGGCTCATCAGACTACAGATGCTGATGCTGTTCTTGGTTATGCAGATGAGATTTCCGCTTTGGATTATTCTGCAGCAAAAAGGCGTTCGGAAATAGAGTCTATGACACTCGATCCTACTGATTATTTGATAGAAGAGGTTTTGAAGTTTTGTGGCAAAACAGTAAATCGCTGAAATAATTGAGACTATATGGGGTTTTACGGCAAGAAATACAAGATTGACAGCGTGGATGTCAGAGCGTTCTTGGCTTTGACGTCGGCCGGTTTGTTCGGCTGGGAAAGGTTTTCTTCTTCTTCTGCTGCGCCGGGCATTAATCCATCATCTATCGACTGGAAGGCTGTGGACTGGGATGCTGTTATGCAACTTGCCAGGGAACAGGCCCTTGTAGGCATTGTGGCTTCTGCTTTTGACGCTATAGGATTGGGGTTTGAACTGCAAGAGGTGATGGACCGCTCTCGGAGAAAGGATTTGGCCAAGAAGGTTTATTCCATTGAGCAGCGCAACCTAAAGATGGAGAGTTTCATCGGGAAGTTGTTTGCCGGACTGGAATCCAAGGGATTGCATCCGGTTTTGCTTAAGGGCCAGGGAGTTGCGCAGTCTTATCTGAATCCGCAGAGGAGGAATCCCGGAGACATAGATGTTCTGCTATACGGAGACGAATACGAGTCAGCCAAGTCTCTTCTAAGCGCAAAGGCCCAGAAAGTTATGGGTGAAGGGGCGAAGGAAAAGCAGCAGCAGATATATCTGGGCGGGTTTATTGTGGAACTTCACGGTTCTTTGAGGATATTGCTTGGCAAGAAGTTCGACACGGAACTGGACAGGCTTTACAAGCGGCTGTTTGAAGAAAAGCATTTCAGGACAGCCATATTTCCTGGTCAGACAGATGGGCAAGAGTCTGGACATCCTGTGAAACTGCCGGATATCAATACGGATGTGCTGTATGTATTCTGCCATATGCTTCATCATTTCTTTGAGGGCGGCGTTGGCCTCAGGCAGGTGTGTGACCTTTGCCGTCTTTTGTATTGTTATCGCAATGAAATTGACCGTGAGTGGCTTTCCGCTGAACTTGAGAAGCTTGGGTTTATGACCGAGTGGAAGGCGTTTGGGGCGCTTATGGTAGATTATCTCGGAATGAAACCGCAGTATGTGCCGTTCCTTGTAGATGAAGGAGTAGATGAAGGTGCAAAAGGTGCTGGCGGCATTTCGCGCAAGTGGCGTCGCAAGGCAAGGCGAATAATGGCATACATTCTTTCCACGGGCAATATGGGCAAGAATCGCGACCTAAGTTACAAGAAGAAGTATCCGTACATTATCAAAAAACTGATATCGTTGATGAAGATAATCAGCAACTTCTGGCGTCTGGCAAGGATATTCCCGGGCAATGCGGCCCTGGTTAGCCTAAAGGGAGTGCGGGAAGGAATGACAGACCTTGCAGACGGACGGTAAAACTATTGGAGTATATTTGCAACGCAAAAGCATAGAATTATGCTATGGGCATTGAGAAAGAATAATTAAGAATTATAATATGAAAATGGCTGAGAAAAAAGTTAAGGGCGCATCAAAGGAGATAATTGCCGTTGTGGGGCAGGGCTATGTGGGGCTTCCGCTGGCGCTGGCTTTTGCTGAAAAACACAGGGTTATAGGTTTTGACATCAATCCTGAGAAGATTGCCAGGCTGAAAAAGGGAGAGGATCCTAGCAGAGAGATGAGCTCTTCGGATTTCAAGGGAAAAAACATCGTGTTTACATCCAGGCTAGAAGACATCGCTGAGGCAACTTTTTATGTAGTGGCTGTGCCTACGCCTGTTACGGAGGCCAATGAGCCGGATCTTGTTCCGCTTCTGGGGGCTTCTATGGCTGTGGGCAAGGTCATAAAGAAAGGCGATTGCGTTGTGTTTGAGAGTACTGTATATCCAGGATGCACGGAAGAAGACTGTGTTCCGGTTATTGAGGAGATTTCCGGCCTGAAGATGGGCAAGGACTTTAAGGTTGGTTATTCTCCTGAGAGGATAAATCCTGGAGACAAGGTTCATACGCTTAAGAATACCGTAAAGATTGTATCCGGTTGCGACAAGGCTGCGCTGGAAAGGATTGCTGGCGTGTATTCGTCTGTGGTTGAGCCAGGTGTGCACAAGGCTCCGAGCATAAAGGTAGCCGAGGCTGCAAAGATCATAGAGAACACCCAGAGAGATGTGAACATTGCCCTGATGAACGAACTCAGCATTCTTTTTGGCCGTATGGGAATCAACACCTACGATGTGCTGGAAGCTGCCGGAACCAAATGGAACTTCCTGAAGTTCTATCCGGGGCTGGTTGGCGGACATTGCATTGGAGTGGATCCGTATTACCTTGTGCATAAGGCGCATCAGCTGAAATATCATACCAAGGTCATCAATGCCGGAAGGTTTGTGAACGATTCTATGGGCGGCTACATAGGCAAGAAGGTGGTCAAAGAACTCATCAAAAGCGGCAGGGCAATTAAGGGAGCCAAGGTCTTGGTGCTGGGAATCACGTTCAAGGAAGATGTTTCAGACATCCGTAACTCCAAGGTTGTGAACATTGTGGAGGAGCTCCAGAGTTACGGGGTTAAGACTTCCGTCTATGATCCGTATGCCGATCCTGAGGAGGTGAAGAAGGCTTACGGCATCACCCTCCTGAATGCCTCCGGGACAAAGGTCAAGGAATCTGAAGCTAAGACATCCGGACAAGGACAAGCAGCTAAAGTTCAGGCAGATATGAAATCTACCAGTGGAAAGGAAAATGGCAAATCTTCCGTAAAGGAAATTGTTGGAAAGGGATATGACGCTGTGGTAGTGGCCGTTGCGCATCATCAGCTGAAGAAGATGACGGAAAAGGACTTCATCGCTCTTTCTTCAGAGAACGCTCTGCTGGTTGATATCAAGGGCCTTTACCGCGGCCGCATCAAGAAGATGCGCTACTGGAGTTTGTAGTGCTAAGGGGATTAAAGTGTGCA
This sequence comes from Bacteroidales bacterium, assembly GCA_017548505.1. Lineage (GTDB taxonomy): Bacteria > Bacteroidota > Bacteroidia > Bacteroidales > UBA932 > Egerieousia. The sequence continues at coordinate 11,863 of JAFYZX010000097.1, forward strand.
TGGCGGTGCTTTCAGTGGGACACCTTGTACGTACGGACGTTAAGAATATTATTAGTAGGAGTATATGAAAAGATTGGCGTTGCTGTTTACGTTTGCTTTCCTGGGTGTTTGTTCCGGATGCGGAGCGTTCCGTTCTATGCCGAACCGGGTTCCGGCAAGTTATCTGGTTGGAGGCGGAATGCCTCAGGATACCATTGTGAAGGTTAAGGGGGATTCATCTCTGACCGCTAAGCCGGACAGCACGGAGACTCAGAAAAACAGCTCGCTACGCAGTTCACAGTCTGATAGTCTTCTCCGGGCTGCAACATTACGCGACAGCATTTTGCGTGACAGCCTCATCCGCGACAGCCTCATCCGCGACAGTCTTGTCCGCGACAGCCTTGTCCGCGACAGTCTTGAGAAGGTTGCCGCGATGAAGGAGCCTATCCGCTATGACTTCTCTCCGGTGTATCAGACGGATTTGTATGTGCCTTCACAGCAGCATGTTCCGGCAGGCCAGTATTCCGGAATAACATATCTTGGCGGAAACCGCTATGCTGTTGTGCATGACAAACTCAATGGCGGAGGAATAGTATTCTTTGATATCGCGATAACCAATAACGGAAAGGTTGCATCGGCGAAGGCTACAATTCCAGCATTTACTTCCGGCTCCAAGGTGACAGGCCGGGACAATGAAGGCATTGCGTTTGTGCCGGCGGAAAGCAGTTATTCTGAGGCTGCCAGAGCTTCGGAATCGGGGACAATCTCCGGCACGCTGTTCGTGAGTGCGGAGAGCAACCAGAGCATCGTTGAATATACGCTTGAGGGCAAGGAAACCGGCCGCTCTCTCAAGGTTCCTTCTGCTTTCGGCAAGGATAAGATCAATTCCAACAACGGCTTTGAGGCGTTGACATACAATGCTTTAACTAAGACATTCTGGACCACGACCGAGACTCCTCTGAAGGCAGACGGAAAGGATAGCCGCCTGCTCAGGCTTCAGAGCTTTGGTTCCAACCTCAAGGCCGGGAAGCAGTATCTGTACAAGATGGACGCTCCGGTTAAGTCCGCTTCAGAGGGCGCTGCCGCAAGAGCTTACGTACACGGCGTTCCAGCCATGGTGGCGTTGGACGACGGCTCTCTGATAGTGCTTGAAAGGGAGGTCTATGTTCCAAACGGCGGGCTCTTTGCCAAGGCCCTTGGCTCCTTCACCCGCACCCTCCTCTATGTTGTGAGCCCTAATGGATCTTCCTCCACCTCTTCTCCGGAACTTCTTGAGAAGCGCCTGCTCGTATCGTTCTCAACCTCATCGCTGAATCTTGCAAACTTCGAGGGAATGTGCCTAGGACCGGAACTTCCTGGTGGCTGGCACACGCTGATTCTCATTGCCGATTCCCAAGACGGGTCCAACGGCCTCACCGCTGAATACATAAAGGTTCTCGTCTTCAGATAAAGCATACAGTTTCTTACAACGAAATCTAGGGGATAGTATCTTTTTTTCGGGTAAGACAGTGTCTTACAGCGGAATCTAGGGGGTAGTATCTGTTTATTTTCACGAGTAAGACAGTGTCTTACAGCATAAATTAGATAGTACTAGTCCTTTCTGTAGGGTGATGAAACTTATTTATTTTTATCGCGGAGTAGGGTTAACTTTTAAGAGTTATTCTTATATTTGTAATGTTAAGATATACAGGCGTTTTTAAAGTTATGTAATTTTTTAAGTCGGGCAATTTTGAAAGTCGTGCTGTTTTTAATGTTGGGACGTTTTAAAATGTTGGATTATGGGAAGGACTGTTACGGTAACGTTGGGTGAGCATTATGATGCTCTTGTGAGGACTTATGTTTTAAGTGGGCGTTACACAAGTGTTAGTGAGGTGATTCGTGAGGGATTACGTCTTTTGGAAAATTCTGAGGGAAGTTTATCTAAGGATCTTAAGGGAGATCGTGAGATAGTTCGTAGGGTAGATAATAGAAGTCTTTCAGCGAAAGCTTGCGACTGGTTTAATAATCGAGAGGAAATATTTAAGAGGGAGCTAGATGAAATTCGTCGAGAAGCGATTGCGCAAACGAGGGCTGAAGGTAAGTTTGAAGAGGCGGACGAAGCTGAGAAAAAGTGGTTTGGCGATAAACAGGATAAAGTGATTGACGGTAAATAACAATAGTGTCGTGGAGATTCTGACAGACAGGTTGCATAGGATTGCGTACAGTGCGGATGCTTCCGTTTACAGGGAGATACCGCTGGGAGTGGCTTATCCCCAGACGGTTGCGGATGTGCAGGCTTTGGTGGCTGAGGCTCGTTCCAGGGGCACGCATCTGATTCCTCGTGCCGGCGGAACTTCAATCTGCGGCCAGGTTGTGGGAAGCGGCATTGTCTGCGATATCTCCAAGCACTGGAACAAGATTCTTGAGGTTAATCCTTCTCAGCGATGGGCGAGGGTTCAGCCGGGAGTGGTCCGCGATGAACTCAATCTGGTCCTGAAACCTCACGGCCTGTTCTTCAGCCCGGAAACCTCTACCAGCAACCGCTGTTGCATTGGCGGAATGCTCGGAAACAACTCTTGCGGTACGCATTCCCTTGTTTACGGAAGCACGCGTCACCACGTGCTTGAGGCTACAGGTGTTCTCAGCGACGGAAGCGTGGAAGTGTTTAAGGATTACACAGTTGCAGAACTTGAAGAGCGCTTCGGACAACGTTTCTGGGAGAAGGATTATAAGCCGGAAGTTGAAGAAGATGCTCCAGTTGGAGTTGGTTTGAGAGCTGATACTGGTGCTGATACCGGAGTTGCGGCTGGTTCTGTGGCTGGAGTTGATGGATCTGGAGAGTCTGATAATAGTGAGGATACTAAGAATAGAACGGATGTTGGGAGAGTTTCTGTTGTTGAACATATTTATGCGCAGATTATAAAGTGGGGGTTGAATGCGGATACTGTGAGGCTTCTGGAGGAGAATTATCCGGACAAGAGCCTCCGAAGAAGGAGTTGCGGATATGCTATAGATGAGACTATTGCCGGAGTTGGGGCATCCCACGTGAATCTTTGTCCGCTGCTTTGCGGAAGTGAGGGAACGCTGGCGTTTATCACTGAGATAAAAGTTTCTCTGGATCCGGTTCCTCCGGCTGAGAGGATGGTGGTTTGTGCTCACTGCAACAGTCTGGAGGACAGCCTCTACGCAAATCTTGCCGCGTTGAGTCACGGGCCTGTGGCAGTTGAGCTGATGGACGGGCAGATCCTGGATCTTTCCGCAGGGAATCTTGAGCAGCAGCGCAACCGTTTCTTCATCAGTGGGGATCCGGCGGCGCTTATTATCGCTGAGTTTGAAGGTCCTCAGATGGAGGCCAAGGCCGCCGCGTTTGAGGCGGAGGTACTCGGTCAGAGCATTCCAGATTGTTCTACAGACACTCCTCTAAAAGAATGTGCTGGGAGTGTTGCCGAAGGGAATGGAAAAGAAGATACTAAAGCTGTTGGGGTGAGACCACTGGCGTATTACTGTACAAGGGTTTACGGGAAGGATATCAGCCGCGTGTGGGATCTGAGGAAGGCTGGTCTGGGTGTTCTGAGCGGCATGAAGGGTGATGCTAAGCCGGTGGGGGTGATTGAGGACACGGCAGTTGCGCCCGAGAGGATGCCGGCATATATCGCTGATTTCAAGGTAATGCTCAAGCGGCTGGGGCTCAGCTGCGTGTATTACGGGCATATAAGCACGGGCGAGCTGCACCTGCGCCCGATACTCAATCTCAAGGATTCTTCTGACAGGATGAAGTTCCGGGAGGTCGCGCGCGAGACTGCACTTTTGGTGCGCAAACATCATGGAAGCCTCTCTGGAGAGCACGGGGACGGAAGGCTGAGAGGGGAGTTCATTCCGCTGATGTACGGAGATGAGGTTTACCAGATGATGCGCCAGGTAAAGTCCGTTTGGGATCCTGCCGGAGTCTTCAACACAGGCAAGATTGTGGATACCCCTCCAATGGACCAGTACCTCCGCTATTTGCTGAACAGGGAGTTAGTTCCTGCCGAGAAGTTTCAAGAAAAAATTGAACAGTCCTTCAATACCACAGGAATCTCGGGTGAAAATGACGGGAATTCCTGTCAGGTCCCTTCGGAAGTGACTGGACCTGACAGAAAATCGCGGGAAATCCTGTTAGGTCCCCCTGAAAAATCGGGGACCTGGCAGAGTTCTGCCGGGAATGGCGGGGAGAGTTTGTATATTCTTCCGGAAAAGACATACTTCAGGTGGAACGGAGAGTTCACTCACGGGGAGAGCAACCCGTATGCAATGCTCTGCAGCATAGAGCAGTGCAACGGTGCCGGAGCTTGCCGCAAGTCCAATGCTATGGGTGGAACTATGTGCCCGGCATTCAAGGTTTCCGGGGATGAACTATGCGTTACCCGTGCCCGGGCAAATGTCATCCGTGAACTTCTCACTTACGGATATTCTGGAGCGGATAATACCGCATCTTGCTCCGAGAAAGTTTCAGATGCCGGGGAAGCAGAAATATCTGTACGGAAACGTGAAAAGAATACGCCGGAAAAAGGAAAATCGCGGAAGAGTAAATCGCGGAAGAGTGCGTTCCGGGAGCTAGTGAAGAGTCCGGAGATCGAAGAGGTTTTGTTCTCCTGCCTGGCCTGCAAGGGTTGCAGGAGCGAGTGCCCGTCCAATGTGGATATGACCAGGATCCGTGCGGAACTGCTTCAACATAAGTGGGATGCACAGGGTACTCCGCTTGGAGTTTGGATGGTTGCCCGTATGGCAGCCGTAGAGCGTCTGGGGCATATTGTCCGGCCTCTGTACAACTTCTTTGCGGGATGGAAACCGTCTGAACGCCTGATAAAGAAGCTCGTACACTTTGCGGCCGAGAGGCACATCCCGAAGCTGAGCCGATATTCGATGCTCACCCTTGTCAACCGGGAGAGGAAGAAACTCTTAAAGGAAGCGTTAAAGGAGAGTTCTGTAACGGAAAGAGTCGGATATTCTGTTGACAAGAAAGATAATGTGGATACTTCAAAGATGAGTATTCCTGCGGATAAGGGATATATTGCTGAAAATGTGGGTATTCCAAGAGGGAAGGCACTTTCTGGATGCGCGAAAGGGAAAAAGGGGAAGATATACCTGTTTGCGGATGAGTTCACTAACTGGCAGGAGGCGGAGCTCGGTCTGACGTTTGCCAGGCTGCTGATGCGACTGGGGTATGACGTGGAGATTCCTCGCCACGTGGAAAGCGGAAGGGCGGCCATCTCCAAAGGTTGCCTAAAGCTGGCCGGGAAGTTTGCCAGCAAGAACGTGGAACTTCTCGGCGATATAGTTTCAGAAGACACTCCGCTTGTGGGCATTGAACCAAGTTGCATACTGAGTTTCAGGGATGAGTATCCGGATCTTGTGCCGGATGAGATGCGGGAGAAGGCAAAACGTCTTGGACGTAACGCGTTGCTTTATGACGAGTTCATTGTCAGGGAGATGGAGGCGGGACGGATTTCTGCGGATGTGTTCTCCGATGCATCTTGCGAGGTCTATCTGCACGGGCATTGCCATCAGAAAGCGCTTGTCGGAATCGAGAAGACGGAGAAGATGCTGCGGGAGTTGCTCCGGGGATCGGTCGTTCACACGATACCTTCAGGATGCTGCGGTATGGCTGGAAGCTTCGGGTACGAGAAGGCCCACTACAAGACCTCCATGGCGATAGGGGAGATGGTGCTCTTCCCGGCTGTCCGCAAGGCAATTGCGTCTGAGAATAATTATCCCGGTAGTATGTTTGCCGGAAATCAAAGCATAAGTGCTGTTGCGGGAAAGGATTCATCATCACAGGGAGTTTCGGAGAAAGCCGAGAGTGAAGCAGTGCCGGTGTTGGTTGCGGCTCCCGGAACTAGCTGCCGCCAGCAGATCTTGGACGGAACCGGCGTCAAGGCCCTTCATCCACTAGAAATCCTATACAAATTCCTGTACTCTGACGTTTCCGTCTAATTATATCAAATTCCTGCTGATGAGGCGGGATTTTTAGTATCTTTGATAGACTTTGAGATAGAACCGATAATATATGTTGAATTTTGCACTGATTGGGGCGGCTGGATATATTGCTCCCAGGCATATAAAGGCTATTGCCGATACGGGCAACAAGCTGATTGTGGCATACGACAAGTTTGACAGTGTGGGAAGGCTGGACAGCAGTTTCCCTGATTGTTCCTTCTATACTGAAAACGAGCAGTTTGACCGTTTCTGCTCCAAGAGGATGAGGACGGATGATCCTCTGCACTGGATGAGTATCTGCACACCTAATTATACTCACGATGCATTTATACGCTATGGCCTCCGTCTGGGTGTGGATGTCATCTGCGAGAAGCCTCTGGTGCTTAATCCTTACAACATAGATAACCTTGTGGAGCTGGAGAAAGAGACCGGGCGCAAGGCTTACACGATTCTGCAGCTAAGGCTTCACGACAGCATTGTGGCGTTGAAGAAGAAGGTGGACGAGGGGCCGGCAGACAAGGTGTATGACGTTGACTTGACGTACATTACATCGCGAGGAAAATGGTATTACACTTCCTGGAAGGGGGATGTACACAAGAGTGGCGGCGTGGCTACCAACATAGGTGTGCATTTCTACGATATGCTTCAGTGGGTGTTCGGGCCGGTGAAGAGGAACATTGTGCACGTGATGAGTTTTGACCGTGTTGCAGGTTATCTGGAACTGGAGAAGGCACGTGTGCGTTACTTCCTGAGTATCAACGCAGACTGTTTGCCGGAGAATGCCGTTCAGGGAGAGAAGCGTACATACCGTACCCTGAACATAGATGGAGAGGAGTTTGAGTTCAGCGCTGGGTTTACCGAGCTGCATACCAGGAGTTACGAGAAGATTCTCTCCGGAGAGGGGTTCCGCATCAGCGAGGCCCGTCCTTGCATCGAGATTGTGAGCCAGATTCGCAATGCCAAGCCGGTTGGCCTGGTGGGTGACTACCATCCTCTGGCCCGCCTTCCACTTGCCAAGCATCCGTTTGGCTGGGACGATATGAAGTTTTAAAACCATATCTATATGAGACACATACGTATTATAGTACGTAGCATCCTGATTCTGTGTGCACTGTTTTTCATCTGTGCCCCGGCATTTTCCCGTCATATTGCGGCTCCAAGTCTTTTAACTCCGGTTTTGAGCTTCAGCCAGGATGTGAAAGATACCGTATCTAAGGCTATCTCGGAGGGTGTCCAGAAGGCTGAGGACGACTGGTATGATCCAAATGCTATGGACTCCAACGATGATTCTTTGTATGATGAATATGGCAGGGAACACTCCCGTTCTATTTTCAGAAGTACCGCCAAGCATATCTACGGATGGCTTTACAACATCGTTAGGCGAACTACCGGGATGGGGAACTTGGGAACTTCCGTTACCGTTCTGATAATCATCCTCATAGCGGCGTATTTCTTTGTAAAGTACTTTGTAAAACTCGTGGTGTTCCTGTACTGGCTCCTGACTCTCAAGCCTCTGAGGCGCTATCTTACTCGAAAGAAAATGCTGGACGGAGAGCCGGAGTATTTCCGGAATCTGCCTTTCAAGGGAGATATTTTCCAGTCCAACAGAGCCTTGAACTCTTTTTCCGGAAGAATCTCCGCGATGAGTATTGGAACCAAGATTTCCGGGGCCATATCCGCCTACACTTTGAGGATGCTCAATAACGGCAACCTTAAGATTGTCTCCGATTCCGGCAAGACTTGCCTTGCAATCGGGGAGGCTCCACAAGAGATTCAGGAGAAGCCTTCCAAGAAGAAACCTGCCGCTATCAAGCCGGACAAGATAAAGGACGACAAGCCGATAGAGAAGGCTTTGTACGAGATTTACAAGGGAGCTGCAGGTGAAGACGGCATTCTCCAGCCTACAGAGCTGAAGGATTATGTGAGGTCCAATCCAAAGGTACTCCTGCCTCTGACAGCTCTGCACAAAACACAGTCCTGCAAGTCGTACTGCAAGAGAAACATCGCTGAGCTTTATGGCCTTAAGAATTTCCTCAACGATTTTACACTCATCAAAGACCGTCAGGTTGTGGAAGTGGGGCTGTGGAACGAATATCTGGTGTTTGCAACGCTCTACGGAATCGCAGACAAGGTGCGTTCCGAGTTCAAGCAGGTTTGCCCGGAGTATTTTGATATGAACAAGTTAGTTGCTGAAATCGAGGAACTTGGAGGTAGCGTTGGATTTGTTTCCGCTCCTGTTTCCAAGGAAACAACCGCTTCCCGTTCTTTCTTCTACGGATTATTCAGAAACAATGCTAAAAAGAAATAGTTATGAAAAAGATCCTTTTGCTTGCATCGCTGATGATGCTTTGCATTGCGGCTGCGGCCCAGACAAAAAAGCATGTCTCTCCTCCCGATTCCGTAATCGTGAATGTCGAGGAGTACACGATTAACAACGTCTTCTCCAAGTGCTTTAAGCCTTGCGACAAGAACGGGGACGGCAAGGTGACGGTGGCTGAGGCTGCTGCGGCCGATACCCTGATGCTCGGCTATGGCGGCAGGAAGAACATAATCTCAGACCTTTCAATCTTGAATTTTTTCCCGAATCTAAAGGTTCTGGATCCGGGCAATTACACCGGAGAAGTGCTGGATATCAGTAATATGAAGCATTTGGAGGAACTCAACCTCAGGCTTGCAGTATTCCTCAAGAAGATCATTATCCCGACAGGATGCTTCCCGAAGATCATCTATCCGGCCGGAGAAGGGGAGTTTATCGTTGAAAGGGTGAGGATCGTTGATCCTGACAATCCGATGTCCTGGTTTGACTGATAACCTTTTATACAGATTCCAATGACCGAAAATGGCATACATTTCAGGCGCGACCGTTTTGAGCAGCGGAAGAAGAAGAGTGCAAAGAGTTCTATTATTCTCGTAGTGCTTCTTCTGGCGCTTATCGGCGCGTGGATTTACCTTTCAAAGACCGCAAAGGGCGGCAAGGCGGATAACGCCAAAACAGAAACAAACATCAATACCAATATGCAGAAAGTCACCGATTTCTTCCTGACTGGCAAAAACGGCCAGCAGGTTAGCCTCTCCGAGTGGAAGGGCAAAGTCCTTTTGATAGTAAACACCGCTACCGGCTGCGGCTTCACTCCTCAGTACGATGAGCTTGAGGCTATGTACAAGAAGCTTAAGGACAAGGGACTCGAGATTCTCGACATTCCTTGCAACCAGTTCGGTAACCAGACTCCGGGAACGGACGAGGAGATTACCGAGTTCTGCCAGCTGAAGTTCGGAACGGACTTCCCTCAGTTCAAGAAGAGCGATGTCAACGGCGAAAACGAGCTTCCGCTCTACACCTGGCTCAAAAGTCAGAAGGGCTTCGAGGGCTTTGACGCGGACAACAAGCTCACTCCGATCCTGGAGAAGATGTTCGACGAGGCTGATCCTGAATGGCGTACAAAGAGCGATATCAAGTGGAACTTCACCAAGTTCCTCATAAACCGCGACGGCGAGGTGGTTGCCCGCTTCGAGCCAACCCATCCTATGGACAAAGTGGCGGCCGCTGTCGAGGCCATCCTTTAAGGGCGATGGTGGAACAACATCCGCTGGAACCGTTTGTTCCGGACGGTGCAAAGATCCTGATTCTGGGTAGCTTTCCGCCTCCACGGAACAAGTGGAGCATGGAGTTCTTCTACCCGAACTTCATCAACGATTTCTGGAGAATCTGCGGCCTTGTCTTTTTCAACGACAAGGACTATTTCATCGCTGAGGAGAATGGCAAGAAACTGAAGCGGTTTGACAAAGAGAAGATTGTGGCGTTCTGCAGGGAGTGGGGGATTGCTTTGTATGATACGGCTTCTGCCGTCAGGCGTCTGAAGGGCAACGCTTCCGATAACTTCCTGGAGGTTGCAACCCCCACAGACATTTCCGCCTTGCTATCCCGTATGCCGGATTGCCGCGCCATTGCCGTTACCGGCCAGAAAGCTCTGGAAACCTTCCTGGAAGCCAATCAAGAATATATTTCCCAAGACTCTGAGGTTAAACTATTTGCTGTCAAGGATATCAAGATAGGGGAAGCTCTCCCGATCCTCATAAACTCCTGCTCCGTAGGATCTTCCTGGAGGTATCGCAGAGTATTGTTTTTCAGGATGCCATCCACCTCCAGAGCATATCCTCTCTCCCTCGAGAAGAAGGCCTCCTTCTATAGGATAATGTTCAAATCGGTATTGGGGGATTAAGGCTCCGCCATTCCCATTCCCTGCCAGCGGGCAATCTTACATATCTGATGAAAACAGGTGAAATGTTTCACCTGTTTCTTTTATTTAAGCTTGCGGAATATTGAGAGCAAGCTCTCTAATTCCTTAAGCTTAAATAAAAAGCAGCACTTTGTGCTGCCTTCATCTATGTGATTCGGTTGGGATTCGAACCCAAGACCCACAGCTTAGAAGGCTGTTGCTCTATCCAGCTGAGCTACCGAACCAGTCCCTCCTTAATCCGCATTGGCGGTTGGGGATGCAAATGTAACAATTTTTCTCAATCTTGCTAACTCAATCAGGCTTTTATTTGCCCTTTACGGTTTCGAGTATCTTGATTACTTCGGGATCGTTTTGGTTGACGAGGTTTGTGCCCACTCTCACAACACCGTCATTTACCTGTGCTACATATACGGTCTTGAAGCCCTGGACGTTCTTGAATACGTTCCAGGTAATGTCTCCGGTTGAGATGGCATCGAGTTTTTCTTCGGCCTCGTTGCCGATATTGTCGATCCAGTTGGCAACGTCTGATTTTGCCTGTTCCTTGAAGTTCAGTTCCATACCGCCTTTCTTAAGTGTCATTTCTGATACGTACTGCTTTGTTTCCCAGGAGGCTGGGATGTCCACGGTGTACCAGGCGCGGTCTTCTGTCTTTACGGATTCTGCTTCAGAAGCGGCGTTCTGTGGCTGTGGGGCTGGGGCAGCCTGCTGAGCCTGGGCTGCTGGTTCCTGTGCCGGTTTTTTGCCGGAGTTGTTTCCGCAAGATGCAATCATCAATCCTGCAGCAGCGAGGATCGCTAGTGTAAATACTGCTTTTTTCATTACTGTATCTGTTACTGTTTTATTTCGGTTTTACTGTTCCTTTTTGCTGCGGCTGGCCCAGGTTTCCAGGATGACAACTATCGCGATGCCGATGATTGCCATTATTATGGCGGTGGCTATCTGCGGGTTGCAGCCGTTGAGGGCGGCGTATTTCGCTGGAAGGATCGGGTGGGTGATGGCTTTGTCGCCTTCTCCCTGGAGGATCTGCTGCCAAGGCCAGATCTTAATCAGGGAGCCAACCATAAAGCCTGTCAGGAGCGCTATCGTCTGATTGTACCAGTTCTTGAGCAGCCAGGCCAGGAAGTGAGAGAAGGCCAGCAGTCCGGCTACGGCACCGATAAGATAGAGAGCCAGGCGCGGAATGTTGAGGCTGCTGATGCTCTGCATAAGGTCTTCGTACTTGACCATCAGCACCAGGAGGAAGCTTCCGGAGATTCCCGGGAGGATCATTCCGCAGATGCTGGCGGCGCCGGCAATAAGGATGAACCACCAGGTGTCCGGAGTCTCGGCAGGGGAGGTCAGCGATACCCATACGGCGATTGCGGTGCCGAGGATGAGGCTGAAGTATGTGCCCACGTTCCATTTCTTGATTTCCTTGATTACGTACCAGCAAGACACAAGAACAAGGCCGAAGAAGAAACTCCACGTTGCAACCGGATGGTTGTGAAGCAGGTACAGCATGAGCTTGGCCAGGGAGAAGGCGCTGATGGCAATTCCCAGGATAATGAACAGCAGGAAGACGATGTCCGTTTCCTTTGCCCACTGCTTGAACTTGCCCTGGAAGAGCAACTTTGTTGTCCTGATGTTGAAGGACTTGAGGGAATTGATAAGGCGCTCGAAGATTCCGGTCAGGAACGCAATGGTTCCGCCGCTGACGCCCGGGATGACGTTTGCGGCTCCGATGCCGATTCCCTTGAGGGTCCACAGTATGTATTCTCTGATTTTGCTCATGTATTCTCGTATTCAGTTTAAAGTTTTCTGTAAGTTCTCAGTTTAAGTGAATTTTACGTGTATGTATGTGTAAGATTCAGTATATGTGTTCGTTTCTCTTAGACGCCTTCAAGGTCTGCAGGGTCTGAGTAATCTGCCTGGTCCTTGTTCTTGGTGTTCTTGCGGCGGGGCTGGATCTTTTCCTGAAGCTTCTTTTCTGCCTGAACCTCAGCGAGTCCCGCTTTAGCTCCCTGATGCTCAGGGTCAAAGATCAGGGCCTTGCGGTAGAGGATTTCCGCCTGGTTGAGGTCGCCTATCTGGAAGTATGCCAGGGCCTGTCCGCAGATTCCGTCAGGATTGTTCTTCTCTATGCGGTTGAAGTCGTTGAAATGCTTCAGGGCCTCCTGCGGCATCTTGCAGTCTATGCAGAGCTGGCCCATGTTGAACAGGGCGTGGATGTTCTGCGGATTGAGAGCGATGGCATAGCCGAATGCCTCGTAGGCATCTCTGAAGCGGTTTTTCTTGTCGTAGATTATGCCCAGATTGTGCCAGATGATATCGTTGAACGGATCTATGTCCAGGCATTTCTGGTAGAGCTCCACGGACTTGTCCTCCTGCCCGAGTTTCTCGCAGCAGAACGCGTAGTCGAACCAGAAGGATGTCAGGTTCTCGTCCTTTTCCTTCTCGTTGTGCTTGGCGTTCCAGGTGGCGGTCAGTTCGGCCGTGCGGTCCAGGTAGTAGAGAGCTTCCTGATACTCCTCGATCTCCATGCAGTCCTGCGCCAGAGTGTGGACGGAGTCGCATACATCTTCCGGGAATGATTCCACGGCAATGGCCATCTCATAGTATCGCCGAGCCTCGGACAGGTTTTTCTTGCCTACATATACACGGCTGTAAGACAGGTAGATATCCGCGTTAGGAGGGAAAGAGTCCTTGTAATTGTCCAGGACGGCCAGGGCCTTGTCAAACTCCTTGCTGATGACCATCGAGTCGCAATACCTGACCAGGAGCGCAGACGAATAGGGGTACTTCAGGAAGCCTTCCTCGGAGGCCCTGTTGGCCATCTCGATGTTGTAGAGGTCTACGTACTTGTCTATAATGTACTCGTATTCATCCTCTTCAAAAGGGTTTTCCTCAGCGATGCCTTCCTCCGGACTCCAGTCCGCGTTAAGATTCTCTGCAAGGTTGCAGCTGGTGTTTCCTCCGTCTTGTACACGAGTCTTCTCTCCTCCACCGTCTTGCGCACGTGGCTTCTCTCCTCCACCGTCTTGCACACGAGTCTTCTCTCCTCCACCGTCTTGCGCACGTGGCTTCTCACCTCCACCGTCTTGCGCACGTGGCTTCTCTCCTCCACCGTCTTGCGCACGTGGCTTCTCTCCAGCGTTGCGGGATGCCGGACTCTGCCCCATGCTCTTATGCAAGGAGTCGTACCTCTCAAACGCACGTCTTAAGCGCTCGTCCTCTTGTCTTTCAAACTCTTGTTCTTCCCTCTCCGGATCCATATCAGTTAACGTTTAAGCAAAACCCTCCATTCTTCCTCTTCAATCATCCTCTTCAATCTTCCTCCTCAATCTTCCTCCTCAATCTTCCTCCTCAATCTTCCTCCTCAATCTTCCTCCTCAATCTTCCTCCTCAATCTTCCTCCTCAATCTTCCTCCTCAATCTTCCTC
>JAFYZX010000098.1 GCA_017548505.1 Bacteroidales bacterium
ATAGAATCCTTTCTATCTTCATTCCGTTGCCTGACTTGACAATAGAGTCAAACCGCTTTTCTTCCGTATTGGACAGGGTTAGCACTGAAGTTCGCTTAATGCTGTCGGAAGCCTGATTTATGCTGCGTACGGCATTCAGGAAGTATAGGTTCTTGTCCCAATCCTGGGTCTGGGCCTGAAGAATCAGCCACAGGCGCACCTGATCTGCAACGTGGGCGGCCGCAGATGCGGTTTTAGTGGCACGGGCTGCTGATCCGTTATCCTTTGAATATTCACTCAAGACATCAGCAATGAGAGAATGGGCATAAGCCTCATTCTCTATCATACCCCGCATAGGCATAACGGCATTAGGATAATATGAACCGCCGTCCGGGTGATGGACTGCATGGTCAGTTATATGGAACACATCCTTGTCCAAAGTCCTCTGAAGCGTGGATTTTGAGAAGGATTTTCCTGTCAGGGACTTGAGAAACCTCCTGCCGGATTCGGAGGAAAGAACATTTCTGATAACCGCAGAGCGTAGAGCCAGCTCAAGCACATCGTATTTTGAAATATCCTTTGAAGCTGAAGATTTTGACGGACTGAAATAGTTGCGGACATCCGTCCTGAATTCAGTTATACGGTCCTTATTGCCTGCATTTAATGACTGGCTGAACGGAACTTCCGGGAACATTGACCTTACATAAAGATACTGCCTGCCGGTCAGGCCTCCGCACCACCAAGGCCAGTTCTTGGCAAACTGGTTGGAATCCAGATACCTGACACTGGAAGCCACATCCGGAATTTCATATCCCATATTCCTCAGCAGGGCAAACCTCTCCAAAGCGGCAGCCGTAATGGACTGGTTTGAAGGCATCTGCTTAAACCAGGCAAAACCGCCATCAGCATTCCGGAACGAGAGGATCGGGTTCCAGAGGGTATCCGGGACAACATTATCCTGAACCTCTGAGTTCTGTACCGCCAGCATCTTTGCAAAACAGAATGCATCCATCACAGAAATCAAATCCTTGCCCTTTGGAGTTTCAGATTTTGAAATCAGTCTCTGCAATATGTCAGACACCGTTTCTTCATTTTCCACAGCATCCTCCGGGGACATATTCCTGAAGCTCTCCTTAAGATGTTTCAAGCCCTCTTCCCTGCTGCTTGAAGAGAGGAGAACCACAGAATGTGACTCGGTCAGACTCTGGACATCCTTTTTCAATGGTATTCTCACCAATACGCCATCGGAGTATTTGTCGGACATATAGTAAACATTAACATCCAATGTGTCACAAGAGCCTATAGTCCAGATCTTGTTAAAGGATGAGGATGATCCTCCCGCAAGTGCCAAAGGTAAAGAATATGTATCAAACGACGATTCTGTTGTCTCGATTGCCATTATCCGCGCAATGCCATCGCAATCAGCAGATTTGGAAGAAACTGTGGCAGAGATGTCATATTTGTCTCCGCGATAGAGATATTTCGGTGGGGAGATTGACACCTTAACTAGCTGTGTAACCGTGAAATCCTTCTGAATGGAAGTATTGTGCATATCCCGGCTATGGGCAAACAGATTCAGATGATAAGTGGAGAGCTTGTCCGAGGTCTTGAAAGTAAAGGATATGGTGCTATCTTTGCTCTCGATGTGAGGAATGAAACAAAGTACATCCTTGAAATCGCTCCTGTAACTACCGGTATATGATGCGGCGGAGCCTACAGCCCGCGATATTCTTCTTCTGAGATTATCGTCAATAAAGTTCAGGTGACCGTTATTCAAATCACCCGCACCTGAATAGACGGAAAACGCCTGATTGGCGTAAGACTCTTTCAGAGAAACAGTATTCCACTTTGCTTCCCCGGCTTCATATCCTTTTAAAAGGGCATCGGCCGACGCGTCGTAAGCAGAAACGACAGCTTCCATATCTATTGGACTGTCTGTCTTGAAGGAGAAGCGGTATTCCTTGTTAGGCATCAACTCGTCTCTGAACTCGATTGCCTCTACAAACATATCCAGAGTTCTGGATTTCTTCGGGTATAACCTGTTGAAATGGCCGATTCTTCCGTCTTTCACATACGACATTCCAACGGTTGCCTCTTCGTCGTCCGCGACAGGATAATCAAAACTGATTTTGTGCAGTCTTCTGTCTCCGTCAAGATGTATTAGCCTGTGTTCCATTACCGTTCCGCCACACGAAACAGCGGCTGTAAGATTAACGTCGGAGGATACCCCTACCAGGACATCTATTCCGGTTGACTCCGGATCTTCGGTTTCAACTGGAATGAAAACGGATTCAACGCCGTCCGGCAAGCCGTTTCTGACTAGCAGGAATCTTTTCTTGTCCCAATTGCCTTTGCCCGGTTCATCATAATATGCTTCAATATCGTACACCCCGTCCTCAAGTGAAGACAGATCTGCATATAATCTTTTTCCATAAAGACCATCGAGATATAACACCTCGTTCCCCTTTAAATCCCAGACAGAACATTTGTACGGAATATGCCAGGCAATCTTGAATCCATAGCCCGAAGGATGAATGTCAACAGACAGACATACAGTATCCGAAGTGATTATGTATTGTTTGCGATATACTTCATCTACTTGGTTATTAAGAAAATACCTGCCGCCATCCATATGGTTCACAAACTCGTAATTGCACCATGCGTTACAGTCAACAAAACGTTCGGTATAAAAGACCTGGGTTTCTCCGCTTTGATCAGTTATCACAAACGAAACGATAAGTCTTCCGGGGTTCTCCGCCACAATCCTTTCAGAAACAAAGCCACCGTACAAAATCTGTACTTTTCTTTGCAGCACCACTTTATACTCGTCGTCCTCGTCGTCAAAGATTTCCACAACCATTTTCACGTCCGCATCCGTAATCGGATGACCGGAATATCCCTCAATTGTGCCGGAAACAGTTAGGGTATCCCCTACCTTGAACATGGTGTTGCAAGAATCGATTTCCATAAAGTAGGTTGGAAGAGAGTAATCGTCCACCCTGACATGTTTCCATAATACTGACTTCCCGTCCGGATTCGAAACCTTTAGTTTCCAACGCCCGTTTTTCTGGCCTTCCGGAATGTAGAAGGAAGACGATGCCGAGCCAAATGAATTGAGCCTAAGACTCTTGCTTTCCATAAGCCTGTCGCTGGCATCATACAGATCAACGCTTAAAATCCGTCCTTCTTCCAGAGTATTGTACGAATAATACTTGTTGCCACGATACGCCACAACCTTGAACCTGAGAGAATCTTTAGGATGATAAAGGACGTTGTCGGTCATCAGAAGGGCATTCGTATCAATATCTGTTTCTGACTTTGGCGGGAGGAATCTTCCAATCGGCACAAGCGGACTGCATCGGTAATGGCCGTCTTTATCCGTGTAGGATACTTTTAGGGCAAGAGTCTGGTCAGGGGCCTTGTCCTGAATGGATTCCAATGATTTTTCAAAATCGGCGATAATTATCCCCGCGTCACCGTCAAGACGCACAATGCCCTGATTATCCGCAGTTACCGTTGTGGCGTACATCCTCTTCCTCAAATCATTCGAATGAATACCCATCGACTCTTCAATTGCTCTTAAACTGCTCTCAAATATGGTCAGGGCATATTCTTTCAGCGGATTGCCATTAACATAATCAGATGCCAACAGGCAATAGCCATCGCGAGTCTTCAGCAATGTGGCGGAAATGGAGTTTTGGATATAATTCCTTTTTTCAAGGACATCGCCTTCGCACCTGCCTTCCAGAATATAGATTCCGTCTTCAAGTTTTGGAAAACCAAAGACTAACGTGTCATACAAGCCAAAAGAATCCTTATTGGACTTCAGATGCTTCTTGAAAACGGTTTCCGGTTTGTCGCCAGTCCTGGCACCTGGCTTGAGGATGGAAAAGTCAAGTTTCTTTACGTTGTGAAGCGAAACATAAACATTCCCCTTGTCAACAAAGAAGCCGACTTCTTTCTTCTCCAGCCTGGATTTCTCCTGCTGCACTTCCGCTTTCAATCTCTGGAGGTAACTGGAGAAAGCCTTGTATTTCTTCTTCGCCAACTCTATGTCTTCCAGAAACTTGAGGCAGTCCTGATAATGCTCCGGACAGTTACTTGATTTATTTCCTTCAACAGCGCTCAAAAGCGAAACAGCCCTCAAATAATACTCAAGATAAGTGCCTTCGTACTTTTGTTGCAGTTTTTTCAAGAGCGATGTGTCCAAATTCCGGTAAACCAGACTGCTTGAGGAAAAAGAAATCGCCGAGGCAACTTCCAGAATCTCCTCCTGAGGATGCCGGCCCTTCACATATTCTTTCAGAAGCTTGTCATCATTCTCTATAAAGAACTGATTCCAAAGAAGATACTCATAGTCATCCTTACAGAATTCAACGACGGGAACCACAATTCTTCCGTATGAATCTAAATCTCCCAGGGAATAATCGTAAAGGCCCTGTGTGCGTCTTTGCTGAAGCTGTTCCTTATTGGCCCTCAAGAAATCGCGTCCTCGCTTTTTAGATCCTATTTTTGAAAATTCGCCTTCCCCCAACCGGTCATTCACCATAAAAACCAGCAGAGGATTGCCATATTCCTCAGCGATTCCGATTAGCCTTCTGGAAATGCTGTCCTCTATCTTGTAATTAACCGAATAATAACAACTGTTCAGCTCTTCGGCCGCATAGAGAAACGCACTGTCCTGATGATGTTTGATGGAGTAATCTATAATTCTTTCAAGGGCGGCTATCTCCTCTTCGTCACTCTCGGCGTCATCATATTTGTCAAAAAGTTTTTCCAGTGTCTTGTTCTGCGATTTCTTCCTGTCGGCTGAGGAATATGGAGGATTCAGAAAAGCTCTCTCCAGAGTCTGCTTTAGGGTATCGTCTCCCGTTTCCTGCGAAACGTCAAGGCAAACGCCGCCGGCTTTGAAAGGAAAGCCGAAAAGCGCCAATGCCAGTATGAGGAACAGGAGCTTTTTCATTTATCTGTTATCTAATAATTTGCCAGCACTTCCGCTACCACGTATGAGCTGCCGCCTATGAACACAAAATCCTGTGGACGGGCATTTTCCTTAATCCACTGAAGTCCGGCCTGAATGCTTCCATCTTCCTCTGAAACTACTCCCTTAAAGCCGTACGCCTGCATCTTTTCTTTGAGTTCCGCAGCGGGGAGAGCTCTCGGTGTGGATGCTTTTACATAGAGGTAGAAAGCGTCCTTTGGCAAGAATTCCACCTCTGAAGCCAGATCCTTGTCCTTCATCACCCCGAAGAACATTATCAGACGCGGTAAATCATGCACAACTATTTTATCTGCTTCACCGGCTAAGGATTCATCCCTATAGGTTTCCCGACATGAGCTCTTTTTCAACGCTGTCAACGGCTTCTTGTCCCGAAAAGCTTTGACTCTCTGGGCAAAAGTGCGCTCCACCTGAGGCATCAGGACCTTCATTCCGTGGGCGTTGTGACCTATGTCGCAGATGATGAGAGGATTATCGCCGAGTCTCTCCCATCTGCCCCTGAGGCCGGTTATCTTGGCGGCGTTCTCTATGGCTTCCACCATTTCAGTGATGGTTCGCTCCGAAAGATCCTGACAGTTTTCATCTGCAATCTTGCGTATAAGGACGGCAAGGGCGGCGCATACAGTCTTGATGTTCTTCTTCTGGCAGTCTCCTTTCAGGTCCATGCTGTCCATATCCACACTGCCCAGAAGGCAGGTAGCAAGGCTTACGACGGACTTGAGAGCCTCTTCCCTATTGTCTATATCGTGATGGGAAAAACTACGGAAAACCCCGTCCGGGGACAGGTTGTAAGGATTCAGTTTCTCGGCGAAATAAATATCTGTTGCACAGTCAGATGCCTTGTCGATAAAAACTCTTTCAACTTCCCCGGACTCCCCGATTATGACCGGAACGCCAGGCTTGATGATGCCGGCCTTCTCTGCCGCAATCTCCTGGAGGGTATTGCCAAGATATTGCATGTGGTCAAAACCGATGTTGGTAATTACACTGGCCATCGGGGTTATGATATTGGTTGAGTCCAGACGGCCGCCAAGCCCGCATTCAATCACCGCCACATCCACCTTGCAGAAAGAAAACCAGCAGAATGCCATGGCGGTAGTTATCTCGAAGAAGGATGCGTTAAGATCCTCGAACAGAGGCTTGTTGCGCGTGAGGAAATCATAGACCCACTCTTTCTCAACCATCTTGCCGTTGACCTTGATCCTCTCCCGGAAATCCACAAGATGCGGGGAGGTGTAAAGTCCAACGCTTATTTTGTTATTGTTTTCACCTGTTTTTGGGAGCTGCATCAGGGCGGAAGCAATCATATGGCTGACAGAGCCTTTGCCGTTAGTGCCGGCAACGTGCACAGCACGGAAGTCCCTGGACGGATAGCCCAGAGCCTGGTCAAGCTCCAGCATATTCTCAAGGCCGGGCTTGTAGGCCCTGTCCCCTACCACCTGGAAAGACGGAAACCTCTCGTAGATCTCCTCCAGCACTTTGTTGTATTCGCTGTCTGTCATATTGCCACGTAAACTATACACATACAAATTTAAGTATTTCTCGCCGATTATTTTTCAACACGGCATGGTTGATAAATTCTCCCTGCCAGCAATGCGGGATATGCAAAACCTATGTTTTTTATGCGTAAATTCGCAAGGATATTATGTTCATGCGATATGATTCTGTTCTTCAAATCAAAAGTGGGCAGCGTTGTTGCCGTAAAATGTTCTGAAAAACTATCTGACAGCGATATAAAGGCTTTGAAATGGCTTCTCGGCGATGCCAGGCTGCTTCCTGGAGAGGCTGTAGCGGGAAAGTTCACCGGCCCGAGAAGGGAAATGATAACCCCTTGGAGCACAACTGCCGTGGAGATTACCCAGAATATGAACATTCCGGGAATCGTGAGGATGGAGGAATACTTCCCTACTGTCTTTGACAAGGGTGCTGCGGTTTATGACAAGATGCTGCAGAGGCTCTACGACGGGCTGGACCAGGAGATTTTCACCGTTAACAAGAAGCCGGACAAGGTAGTCTACATCAAGGATCTGGCCCGGTACAACAAGAAGGAGGGACTTGCCCTGAGCAAGGACGAGATCGGGTATCTCGAGGGATTGGCAAAGAAGATTGGCCGTCCGCTGACAGACAGCGAGATTTTCGGCTTCAGCCAGGTAAACAGCGAGCACTGCCGCCACAAGATATTCAACGGAACGTTCATCATAGACGGGAAGGAGATGGAATCCTCTCTGTTCCATATGATAAAGAAAACCACAAAGCTTAATCCGAACCTGGTGGTCAGCGCGTACAAGGACAATTGCGCCTTCCTTCAGGGTCCGAAGGTCAAGATGTTCTACCCGGAAAGGGGAGACAAGCCGTCGTTCTTCAAGACGAAGGAACGGGAAACCGTCATCAGTCTTAAGGCCGAGACGCATAACTTCCCTACAACCGTGGAGCCGTTTAACGGTGCCGCAACCGGAACGGGCGGAGAAATCAGAGACCGTATGGCCGGCGGAAAGGGAAGCTTCCCTATCGCCGGAACAGCTGTCTATATGACAAGCTATCCGAGATTCAATGCAAAGGATGCGTCTCCGATTCTCAGGCCATGGCAGAAGGACAAGCCTCGCAAATGGCTGTACCAGAGTCCAGAAGAGATTCTGACAAAGGCATCCAACGGAGCCAGCGACTTTGGAAACAAGTTCGGACAGACCATTATCTGCGGATCGCTTCTGACGTTTGAGCATGCCGCAAAGCAGAAGGGTGTGGAACAGGACAATCCGAAGTTCGGCTACGACAAGGTTATCATGCTGGCAGGCGGCGTAGGCTATGCCAAGAAGGCTGATGCGGCCAAGGAAGTTCCGTCTGCTGGAGACCGTCTGGTACTCCTCGGAGGAGACAATTACCGCATTGGAATGGGCGGTGGAGCAGTCAGCAGCGTGAACACGGGCCAGTACGGCAACACCATAGAACTCAACGCCATACAAAGGGCAAACGCCGAGATGCAGAAGAGGGATTTCAATGCAATCAGGGCACTCAGCGAAATGGACAGCAATCCGATTATCTCCGTCCACGACCACGGAGCCGGCGGACATCTTAACTGTCTAAGCGAACTCGTGGAGGAAACCGGAGGCAAGGTGGACATCAGCAAACTCCCTGTGGGCGACCATACCCTCAGCCTTAAGGAAATCATCGGAAACGAGAGCCAGGAAAGGATGGGCCTGGCACTCAAGGAAAAAGACGTGGCCCTGCTCAAAGACATCGCCGAGAGGGAAAGGGCTCCGTTCTATGAAATCGGTAAGGTTACAGATGACCACAGATTCCTTCTCCGCGACGAGAAAAAGGGAGAGAGCGCCATTGACCTTCAGATGAAGGATATGTTCGGCAGCGCTCCAAAGACATATATGGAGGGAGAAACCTCAGAGTACCGCTTCAACCCGCTGAAATTCAGCGCCGGAAAATTCACCGATTATCTTGAGATGGTGCTCCGTCTGGAAAGCGTGGCCTGCAAGGACTGGCTCACCGACAAGGTAGACCGTTCCGTTACCGGACTGATTGCCCTCCAGCAGTGCTGCGGAGAGATTCAGCTTCCGCTTAACAATCTGGCAGTTACAGCCATCGGATATGACAACAAGGAAGGTATCGCAACTTCTCTGGGACACGCTCCTGTGGCAGGGCTTATAGACTCCGCAGCGGGCAGCCGACTGTCCATCGCCGAGGCTCTTACAAATATTGTGTGGGCTCCTCTGAAAGATGGCCTGAAAGGCGTTTCCCTTTCCGCCAACTGGATGTGGCCGAGCCGCAACAAGGGGGAGGACGCAAGGCTCTACAAGGCGGTTAAGGCGGTCAGCGACTTTGCTGTGGAACTGGGAATAAATGTCCCTACCGGCAAAGACTCAATGAGCATGACACAGACCTATCCTGACGGAGAGAAGGTCCTCGCTCCTGGAACGGTAATCATATCCGCAGCGGCTCCGGTTGAGGATGTCGGAAATACGGTATCTCCTGTGCTTAAGCCGGTTGAGAAGAGTACAATCGTGTTCGTTCCGTTTACCCGTACGGCTCCGGAACTTGGCGGTAGCGCCTTTGCCCAGGTTCTTGGGCAAATCGGAGACAAGGCTCCGGATGTGGATGACGCCACCTACTTCGCCCTGTGCTTTGAAGCCGTTCAAAAGCTCGTGAAAGAGAAACTTATACTCTCCGGCCACGATATAGGAGCTGGCGGAATGATAACCTCCCTGCTGGAGATGTGCTTTGCAAACCGCGATGGCGGTATGGAACTCTACGGAGCCAGCCTGCCGCTTATGGAATTCTTCTTCAGCGAGCGGCCGGGAGTAATTCTCCAGATTAGAGACAGCAAACTCAAGGCTGTGGACAAGATCCTGGCCTCCCTGGCGGACGAAAAGCATCCGGAAGGAGTGTATATGATGAGAATCGGACGCTATTCCGCCAAGAGGAGAATCAACATATTGAACACATACAGAATCAGCATAGACAAGATGAGGGATGTCTGGTACTCGACATCTTACCAGATGGAACTCCGCCAGACAAACGCCCTGTGCGCCCGCCAGAGAGCCGCCAATTTCAAGAAGCAGCCTCTTGAATTCAAGTTCCCGAAGGGATTCTCAGGAAAGTCTGTTCCGGCAGACAGGAAAGGCGCTCCAGTTGCCGCCATCATCCGGGAAAAAGGCAGCAACGGAGACCGTGAAATGGCCTGGTGCCTGCATCTTGCCGGATTCAGGGTTAAGGATGTCCACATGACAGACCTGACCAGCGGAAGGGAAAATCTGAAAAACGTGCAGATGATTGTGTTTGTGGGAGGATTCTCCAATGCAGACACCCTTGGAAGCGCCAAGGGCTGGGCAGGAGCCTTCCTCTACAACGAGAAGGCCAACAAGGCATTAAACGATTTCTATGCACGCAAGGATACACTCTCTCTGGGAATCTGCAATGGCTGCCAGCTGATGGCGGAACTCGGGCTGATAACTCCGGACCAGAGAGAGAAATCGCCGAAGATGCTCCACAACATTTCCCACAAGTTCGAGAGCGGATTTGTTGGAGTGGAGATTCCAAAGAGCAATTCCATCCTGCTTAAGCCTCTGGAAGGCACCCGCCTGGGCATATGGGTAGCTCATGGAGAGGGACGCTTCAGCTTCCCGGCCCAGCACATAGAACGTTCATCAGCCAACCTGTCACAAGCTGTCAGGAAAACAAAAGGAATAGTTGGCATCTCATCGGACGGCATAACCCCGGATATGGATATTGCTCTCCGATACACTTACGACGAATACCCGGCAAACCCTAACGGCTCTCCGTTTGGCATTGCAGGAGTATGCTCCCCGGATGGAAGGCACCTTGCAATGATGCCTCACCCGGAGCGCTGCATAAGGCCTTGGAACTGGGCATATTACACAGACGCCAGAAAGGGCTCCGACCAGGTAACCCCGTGGATAGAGATGTTCAGGGCTGCCGTTAAATGGTGCCTTGAAAACAAGAAATAACACATCGCTGAGAAAATTAAAAACATTCAATATGAAAGAGACTAAGACGGAAAGAAGGAAAAGCACTACCGCTAAAACAACCAAGACCAGGACGAAGAAAACTACAACCAAGGCCAAAGGCAAAAAAATTGGCGGACTGGAAACTGTCATTAAGGTAAAGACCAGACAACCAAAGATTTTCGTGCTTGACACCAACGTGCTGCTGCACGACTGGCGCTCCATTTTCAAGTTCCAGGAGAACGACCTTGTAATTCCTCTGGCAGTTGTCGAGGAACTTGACAAGTTCAAGAAAGGAGACGGCACAATCAACTACAATGCCCGCGAGTTTGTGAGAAAGGCGGACGAGATTTCCGAAAAACGTCTGTACGATCCCGAGAAGGGCTTTTCTCTGGGCCCTGGTATGGGTACAATAATAATTTCCCTTAACCGCCCGTTCCCTGACGAACTGAAAGACTGTTTTACCAACGATGTTCCTGACCACAGGATACTTGCAACGGCCATCTGGTACAAGAACCAGTTCCCTGACCGCACAGTCTGTCTCGTGACCAAGGACGTTAACCTCCGCCTTAAGGCCAAGGCTCTGGGAATGTTCACCCAGGACTACCTCAACGACCATATCCGCGAGGAGAAGTTCACCCAGGACTATGACCGCGTGATCCCTCTTACAAACGTTCCGCTGAAAGCCATCCACACCCTTATGAACGGAGACGGCGTGGATTTCAAAGACCTGAAACTCAACACGAAGCCGGCTTTCAACCAGCTTTTCAGAATTCCTACCACACACGTGGATGTAGATCCTAACAACGGCGAGGACGAGTACCTCAATATGAACGGTGAAGACCGCGACCCTATACGCGATTACATCATCCTGGCCCGCTTCGACGCCCGCACCGGCAAGGTGGTAAGAGTTCTGCCTCAGACCCAATACGGAGTTTCTCCAAGAAACGAGGAGCAGGTGTTCGCGATGGATGCTGTAATGAACAAAGACGTTGAGCTCGTATCTCTTACAGGAACTGCCGGAACAGGAAAGACCCTTATTGCAGTTGCCGGAGCCCTTGCCCAGGCAGACCATTACGAGCAGATCCTGGTGGCAAGACCTGTCATAACCCTCCAGAACGAGGAGATGGGTTTCCTTCCAGGCAGCGTAGACGAGAAACTCGCACCATTCATGCAGCCTCTCTACGACAACATTGCCGTCATCAAGAAGAACTTCGGCATATCATCCAAGGAAAACATCAAGATCGAGGAGATGATCAGGACCAAGAAACTGGAAATCTCCCCTCTCGCCTACATCAGGGGAAGAAGCCTCCAGAAGACCTATTTTATCATCGATGAGGCCCAGAACCTCACTCCTCACGAGGTAAAAACCATCATCACCCGTGCCGGAGAGGGCACCAAGATTGTCTTCACTGGAGACGTCCAGCAGATTGACCAGCCATATCTGGACAAATATTCAAACGGCCTCACCCACATCAGCGACAAGCTGTACGGAGAGAAGCTCTTTGAGCACGTCAACCTGATTATGGGAGAGCGCAGCCGCCTCAGCGAACTGGCCGGCAAGAAGCTGTAAACATAGCTCAACAAATTTAAAATGAGCGAACTGGCAGAAAATACACCTAAGAAAGAAGGCTTTTTCAAATCGCTTTGGAAAGGGTTCATCAGCAGCTTCAAGAGATTCCCGGTTGAAGCCCTGATCTGCATAACGTATTTTGTTCAGTATGCCTTCTTCTCCCAATCAATGATTGAGGCAATGTCTAGGGAGAATACTCAACGATTGTCCATTTTATTCATCCCTATCCTGCTGGTGTCTTTCTGCCTGCACAGATTTGCAATGAGGTCAACCAGATACAAGACCATCTGGTATGAACTGTATGCTGCCAGTTACTTGCTTGTCTGGGCTACCCTTCTTATCCCAAAGAGTTATTTCAACTGGTGGGGCATGCCTACCCTGTGGGTTTTCATGTGCAATATCATAGCTCTCGCATTCCTTTTCGCCGGCGACCGGTTAATGGATAACAAGCCATATTCAGTATATACGTCTAACACAGCCGTCAAACTTGCATTCACAAGCATCATTTGCCTTCTGGTTCTGGGTTTGCTGGAGCTTATCATCCTTTCACTGGATATGCTTCTGCTTAATTCGCACAGCGAAAAACTGTACCTTATCCCGGCACAAGCCATCCAGTACATCGTTACGCCAATGCTGTGTCTCCATTTCATCTCGGAGAAAGAGAGCGAATTGAAAATCAAGAGATTCATCGGCACTTGCGTCAATTACATATTCACCCCCGCCCTTATAATCTATACCATCATCCTGTACATTTACATTGTCAAGATACTGTTTAACTGGGAGCTTCCTCAAGGCGGCGTGGCATATATGGTCAGCATCTTCTGCACCCTCGCCCTGATTTGCATGCTAATAAGGCAAGCCCTGGAAAAGACAACCTTCAACTGGTTCTACAAATACTTCCCAGCCATCGCGATACCTCCAGTTATTCTCCTCTGGACGGGCATCTGCCGCAGAGTTTCAGAATATGGTGTCACCACAGAAAGAGCTTACCTTATTATTATCACCATCCTCATAACTGCCTTTATCGCGATGATTGCCTTCAGGAAAACAAGAAGATTCCAGATTATGACAATTGTCCTGGGCATTGTATTAGCGGTGTTCACATTAATTCCAGGC
>JAFYZX010000016.1 GCA_017548505.1 Bacteroidales bacterium
CCCTTGACCTTGCAAAGAAGGTTACCCAGCAGATAGTGAATGTGGATTCTTCGGAGATTTCTCTAGAGAGAATCCGCAACACGGTGTGCGATTATTTCAAGATTTCTCCGGAAACCATCGTTTCCAAGACCCGCAAGAGGGAGATTGTCCAGGCCCGCCAGATTACGATGTACCTGGTGCGCAACCTTACCAAGACCTCCCTTGCATCCATAGGCAGCCAGATGGGAGGAAAGGACCACGCCACCGTTCTCCACGCCTGCAGCACTGTTTCTGACCTTATAGATACAGACCGCAACATAAGACGCTATGTTGCAGACCTGGAGCGCCAGCTCAAGGGCGGAAAGTAATCCTCCGACAACATATACAAACAAATAACACATAGCTATGGATAGCAAGAAAGTTCTTGAAATCTTCAAGGAAATTACAACTGTTCCCCGCGAGAGCGGTCACGAGGAAAAGATAATCAAATGGCTTCTGGATTTCGGAAAGAAGCACAAGCTCGGAGCAAAGAAAGACAAAGTAGGCAACGTCCTCCTTACCAAGAAAGCAGACAAGGGAATGGAGAAGGTTCCTACCATCATCATGCAGAGCCACTCCGATATGGTTTGCGAGAAGAACCAGGGCGTTAAGCACGACTTTGCCAAGGATCCTATCAACTACTGCATCGAGGACGGCTGGATGATTGCCAAGGATACTACTCTTGGCGCAGACTGCGGAATAGGTATGGCTGCGCAGCTGGCGGCTCTGATAGACCCTAAGATGAAGACCGGAAAGCTGGAGGCTCTGTTTACCATCTCCGAGGAAACCGGACTGGACGGGGCAGAGGCTCTGGAGCCGGGTTTTGCTACCGGAAAGATTCTCCTCAACCTTGATTCCGAGGACGAG
The DNA here is from genome assembly GCA_017548505.1 of Bacteroidales bacterium. Taxonomy (GTDB): domain Bacteria; phylum Bacteroidota; class Bacteroidia; order Bacteroidales; family UBA932; genus Egerieousia. The sequence continues at coordinate 886 of JAFYZX010000016.1, forward strand.
GGAGAACTTTGCATCGGATGCAACGGCGGTATAGACACTACGGCCGTATTTACCTATAAGCCAGTTCCTCAGACAAAGGAATTCCTCAAGTACAAGGTCAGGGTATTTGGCAGCCAGGGTGGCCACAGCGGAGACGACATAAACAAGAACCGCGTAAACGCCAACCAGATGCTCCTGCGTTTCCTTTACAAGGTTTTGGACAAGCACCGCATTGAGCTTTACGAGATAGACGGTGGCAACAAGCGCAACGCCATTCCTAGGGACGCTCACGCCATCTTCGGATTCCCAAAGAGCGCAAAGGCTTCCGTAACAAAGATTTTCAACCAGGTTAGAGACGAAGTAAAGGCTGAATTCGCCATTCCTGATCCTGGAGTCCAGATGGAACTTGTTCCTTCCGAGTGCAAGCTCAAGGCTATAGACGCTAACACTGCGGCATCTCTGATTTTCGCCGGAGTTGCCTGTCCTCACGGTTCTTACAAGATCAGCGATACGATTCCTGGCCTTATAGAAATTTCCACCAACTTTGCTTCCATCAAGATGAAGAAGCCTAACAAGATTGTCATCGGTTCCAGCCAGAGAAGCGCTGTTGTAAGCGAGAGACGCTGGATGGCTCAGCAGATGGAGGCTTGCTGGGCAATGGCCGGAGCAAAAGTTACCCACGAAGGCGAGTATCCGGGATGGATTCCTAAACTTAATTCTCCGATTCTGGAGCACTGCAAGAAGGTTTACAGGAAACTCTTCAAGACAGATGCAAGAGTTATAGTAACTCCTGCAGGACTGGAGTGCGGACTGTTTAGCCTCAAGTTCCCTGACTGGGACATGATATCATTCGGACCTACACTCAGGGGCGTTCATGCTCCTGGAGAGAAACTCGATTTGGCTTCTCTGGACAAGTTTGTGAAATTCCTTGAGCAGCTGCTGGTTACAATCAAGTAATACGTTCCCCATGGTGAATATTTCGGCAAGCCCTGACCCTTAACCGGCCGGGGCTTGCCGCTTTATGGTAAAATTGTGCGTAATTACTTGTAAATGTTTGCGCTTTAAGATTTTTTTGTATTATATTTGCACGCGATTTCTGCGGGAGTCTCCTGCAGACAGGATCCAAGTGAGATCCATTTTTGTTCCCGTTTTATTTACACATTTTTATGTACGACATTATTGAATTGAAGTCCAAGAGTTTTGAAGAACTTTTGGCAATCGCAGAGAAGCTTGAAATTGCAAAGCCAAAGTCCTTCTCTCAGGATGATCTTGTGTACAAGATCCTTGACGAGCAGGCTATCAAGGCAGCGGAGCAGCCGGAGGAAAAGCCTAAGCGCAAGCCAAGGCAAAAAGTGAAGAGTCAGCAGGCTTCTACCGAAAACAACGAAACTAACGCTCAGGCTACAGCTGAAGCTCCAAAGAAGCGTGGCCGCAAAAAGAAAGAGATAGCCCAGCCGGCTTCCCAGCCTGAAGCACAGGCTCCTGTGGCAGAACCTAAACCGGAGGCAAAGACAGTTGAAGAAAAGACTGAACAGGCACAGGACCAGGCTCGCCAGCCAAGGCAGAAAAGGCCGAGAATACAGCGTGGACAGCAGCAGGCTCCTTCTCTGTTTGAGCAGGTTTCCCCAGTCGAGAATCCTGAAAAGTCCGCACCGCAGCCAAAGCCACTGGAGCAGAAATCTCAGGAGCAGTCTCGTCAGCAGGAACATCAGCCAAGACCTCAGGAGCAGCAGCGTCCTCGCCAGGACAGGCCGCAGAACAACGAGCGTAACCACGACCGCGCCCAGAACGGTGAAAGGCAGAATGGTGAACGCCAGAACAACGAGCGTCAGAATGAGCCTGAGGAGAAAGCACAGAAATTTGAGTTTGAGGGCGTTGTAAAGGCAGACGGAGTTCTGGAGATTATGCCGGACGGCTATGGCTTCCTGCGTTCTTCAGACTACAACTACCTCAATTCCCCTGATGATATTTACGTATCGCAGAGCCAGATAAAGCTCTTTGCCCTCAAGACCGGAGATACAGTATTCGGAGAAATCAAGCCGCCGAGAGAGGGGGACAAATACTTCCCTCTGGTAAAGATCGATTCCATCAACGGAAGGGATCCGGCTTTTATCCGCGACAGGGTTCCGTTCGACTTCCTTACCCCGCTTTTCCCGGAGGAGAAATTCAACCTTCTGGGCAATGGGCACAATAACCTTTCCTGCAGGGTAGTGGAGATGTTCGCCCCTATAGGCAAGGGTCAGAGAGGACTTATCGTGGCTCAGCCTAAGACCGGTAAGACCGTGCTCCTTAAGGAGATAGCCAATGCTATTGCAGACAACCATCCTGAAGTGTATCTCATCGTTCTTTTGATAGACGAGCGTCCTGAGGAGGTTACCGATATGGCACGCAGCGTTAAGGCCGAGGTTGTAGCTTCCACCTTCGACGAGCCTGCAGAAAGACATGTTAAGGTTGCGAGCATAGTTCTTGAAAAGGCAAAGAGACTGGTTGAGTGCGGACACGACGTGGTTATCCTCCTGGATTCCATCACCCGTCTTGCCAGGGCTTTCAACACAGTTCAGCCGGCCAGCGGCAAGGTGCTCAGCGGCGGTGTGGATGCCAACGCCCTCCACAAGCCTAAGAGATTTTTCGGCGCTGCCCGTAACGTGGAGAACGGAGGTTCCCTTACCATTATCGCTACAGCACTTACGGAAACCGGATCAAAGATGGACGACGTTATCTTTGAGGAATTCAAGGGCACCGGCAACATGGAACTCCAGCTGGACCGCAAGCTGTCCAACAAGAGAATCTTCCCGGCTGTGGACGTAACTCTCTCATCTACAAGAAGGGACGACTTGCTCGTAAACAAGGAGGCCTTGAACCGTATCTGGATTCTGAGAAACTATCTCTCAGACATGAACAGCGTGGAGGCTATGGAATTCATGAAGGCCCGTCTGGAAAAGACCGCCACCAACGAGGAATTCCTCGTTACCATGAACGGAGACGCCCTGAAATAAAGGTGACGGCACTAATAAAAAAGCCCGCATGCGGGCTTTTTTATTTCACTGCTATTATGTCAACTTCCACCATCGCGCCTTTTGGCAGGGCGGCCACCTGGTAGGCGACTCTTGCCGGATATGGTTCGCTGAAGAACTTGGCATAGACCTCGTTCAGGGCTCCGAAGTTGGCAAGGTCCTGCAGATAGCAGGTAACCTTGACTGCATCGCTCATCTTGAATCCGCCTTCCTCGAGCACGTTCTTGAGGTTAGTGAATACCTGGGTAAGCTGCTCCTTGAATCCTCCGGGAACAAACTCTCCGGTTGCCGGATCGATAGGAAGCTGGCCGGATGCGTAAATGGTGTTGTCTGCTATAACTGCCTGGCTGTAAGTTCCTACAGCTGCCGGTGCCTTAGGGCTTGCTACAATCTTTTTCATATCGTTGATGCGTTAATTTTTCCAAATATACTCAATTCTCAGGTAAACAGAAAGCCCAGCATTCCGGCGGCGATTCCAAGGATGGCGCAGAAGGCTTTGCTTAGGATCCAGCTTTTCTTGCTTTCTGCAAGCAAAGGGAGCGATACGTGTCCCTGCTGGCTTATGGCGCTGGCCAGAAGCACATAGAACGGGAGAGTACCCTGGGCAACAAGCAGGATGAACACGATATGCGGGCCGCTCTGTGGTATGAGGCCTATCGCCGCGGCAGCCAGGATTATCAGGGGCATATAGCCTTTGTGGCTTGAAATCCAGTCTTCTATGTTGATGAATTCTGTCAGGATTCCGCACAAAACCAGTGCTCCGAAAGACCAGAGGAAAACGCTCAGAAGATGCTTCTTTACAATATGCTCCCAAATGTGTTCCTTTAAGAAATGCCGGAAATTCCTTTCACTTTTATGTTCCCTGTCTTCCTGATGCAGCTGGAAACTCTCCGGGCAAAGACTCTTCTGGCGGTTCTTCCTTATAAGGCTTATGGCAAGTCCTGCACAAAAAGCTAGGGCGCAAAGTATGGCAAGCAGCTTGAAAAAGAGGGCGGGGGATTTCGCCAGGAGAACGAAGGCCTCGTCTCCGGTAGAGGCAATCATCGCCGAGATTAGCGCTCCCCCTCCAATAATGGAATGTGTATAGAGAGAAACCGAGGCAAAGCCTCCCATGCATCCTGGTATAGCTCCCAGAAGAGTACCGGTAACCACCTGGCGGATAGGGGAATCCTTTAAAGATTTAAACCATCTGCCCTTGTTTTCAATATTCAGGTATTCTATAAGAGTCATCATCGCGATTACCAGTGCAGTAATCACGAGGGCTCCTTCAAGAGCCTCAAGCAAAACGGGAAGAATCTGGCTTAAATCCATTTATTTCTTTTCCTCCTGGCGATAGATATCTATCAGCTGCTCGGCTGCCATAAAGGAATCTATCTGGCCGGCAAGCACCTGGTCCTCTGTCTTTTCCAAAGCCTTCTCAATCTTTGGATTATCGTAGAAGTCGTTGCGGAGTGTTTCGTTGATGTGCTCATACATCCAGTACTTGGCCTGCTGGCGGCGTTTTATGTCGTAGTAGCCGTTCTTCCTTACGAGCTTGAAGTACGCTTCTATCTTCTCCAGGATTTCCGGAAGGCCTTTCTTTGTAACCGCCGAGGAAGTGACTGCTGTTGGAACCCATCCGGAATCGGTTGGCGGAAAGAGATGCAAGGCATTGGCGTATAGAGCTTTGGCTCCTTCAGCTTTTTCCTCGTTGGATCCGTCGGCCTTGGTTATGGCGATAAGGTCGCTCATCTCCATAATGCCTCTCTTGATGCCCTGGAGGTCGTCTCCGGCACCGCTGAGCATAAGCAGCAGGAAGAAGTCGCTCATAGAGTGGACGGCAGTCTCGCTCTGCCCGACTCCTACGGTCTCTATGAAGATTACATCATAGCCAGCAGCTTCGCAGAGGATAATAGTCTCCCTGGTTTTCCTTGTTACTCCACCCAGTGAACCTGCACTTGGCGAAGGCCTGATGAACGCGTTAGGGTCTTTGGTTAGGGTTTCCATCCTTGTCTTGTCTCCGAGGATTGAACCTTTGGTCTTCTCGCTGGATGGGTCAACCGCCAGAACTGCAAGCTTGTGGCCGGCTCCGGTGATGTAGCCTCCGAAAGCCTCAATGAACGTACTCTTTCCGGCTCCCGGAACGCCCGTGATACCGATTCTCATGGAGCGCATCTTGCTCTTTCTCACTTTCTCCTGGCAACCTATGATAATCTCCTTTGCCAGAGCCCTGTGGGCGGGGTTGGAGCTTTCTATCACGGTTATAGCCTTTCCCAGAATGGCCCTGTCTCCGGCAAAAATGCCTTTCAGGTATTCCTTGGCTGTAAGTACGGATGGTTTCTTCTTTACAAAGAAGTTCTTTATGTAAGGATTTACAGTTGGCTGGGAATTCACTCCGTCATTTACCACTAATGCAGTATCGTTGGTCTTGCTTTTTTTCGGAGGCCAGTCCTCTGTTGTTGCGTCTATCTTGTTGCTCATATTCTATCTTTCGGGCCAGATGGTGCCGCTTGAGAAAATAGTTACAAGAGGCCTGTCCGGCGAGTTTGTTATCAGTGTGATTATGAATACTTTGTCCATTTCCGCATCGCGCGGGTGGATTTTGGCTTTAAGGGTTCCGGTGCCACCTGCCTTGATTCTTGAAGGGCAGCTGATATCCATCCTCTCCCCGCCGGTTTCAACCTTGTAGATTCTCAGTTCGGATTTTCCCGGATTGCTGATTTTCACAGACAGGTCGATTGTACTGTAAACGCCGGTGCTTCCAAACGGAATGGAACTCTTGTCCAGCAAAATCTGCGGCGCATTGTCTTTCTGTTCTTTGCTCAGCGATGTGTAAGGCGTTAGCACGGTTGCTTCGCTGGAGAACTCTCCAGCCTTCTTGCCGTCGCAGAGTATGGTTGCCTTATAGTAGTTCTTTCCCCATCTTGTCTTTCCCTTGCGGGTATCTATGCTGTAGGAAATGGTTGCGCTTTCTCCCGGGCCGATTACCGATGGCGAGACGGAAATCTCCAGTGCGGGATCCGCATCCGCAAAGCTTACGACTACTTTCTTCTGCGATATGTTCACCACATTTTCCTTAAGAGCCTTCTTCAAACCCTGCTCAATCTGTCCTCCGTTTTGAACCTCGGTCTTCATGCCCAGAGGCCCGAAGTGTGCCGGATAAAGTTCACTCACCGGTTTAGCCTTATCGTATGCAACTCCTGTAATCCTCAGAATTATAGGCTTCTGCGATGAGGATACGTAAACGGTTAAGGTTTTGTCAAACGGATAGGCTCCCTGGTCGTTCAGATAGGTAACCTTGATTACTCCGCTTTCTCCCGGGCGGATAGGGGCCTTGTTCCACTCCGGAACAGAGCATCCGCAGGAAGACAGGATGTTGTTTATCACAACCGGCTCCTTACTTATATTGGTGTACTTGAACTCGCATTTCTTCTCCCCGCTGCCATAAAGGATTTTGCCGAAATTATGGACGGTCTTGTCGAACTTCAGCGATGTGGTGTGTCCCGTTTGCGCCATCGCCGAGCCGCAAAATAAGGCAATAGCGAGAGTTATCGCTGATGCCTTTCCGAATATGTTCAACCCCTTTTTCATAATAGTGTCCAAAGATACCGATTAATTGTTAAATTTGTCCGTTTACAGAAAAACAAAATTCAATTTTTATATAGTTAAATCACAGTTATGAAGTTATTCACAAGACTTTCAATTGTTGCAGTTGCAATTATCGTGCTTGCGTGCGTTGCCGGCTGCAAGAAAGAGTACACTACCATCAAGGGAGATCCTACAAACACCAGGATCTACACTCTTGACAACGGGCTGACCGTTTACCTGACTCCTATGCATAAGGAGCCTAGGATCCAGACTTACATCGCTGTAAGAGTCGGCAGCAAGAACGACCCTTCAGAAACTACAGGTCTGTCTCACTATCTTGAGCATATAATGTTCAAGGGTACAACCAACTTTGGAACAAGCAACTACGAGGCTGAAAAGCCGTTGCTGGACCAGATTACAGAGGAGTTTGAGAAGTACAGACTTATGACAGATCCTGAGGAGAGGAAGGCCGAGTACGCAAAGATAGACTCCATTTCATACGCCGCATCTGAGTATTTCATTGGTAACGAGTATGACAAGATCATGGCTCAGCTGGGTGCCAGCGGAAGCAACGCTTTCACCTCGTTCGACATGACCGTTTACACGGAGGATATCCCTGCAAACCAGGTAGAGGCTTGGGCTAAGATCCAGAGCGACCGCTTCAAGAATATGGTTATCCGCGGATTCCACACTGAGCTTGAGGCAGTTTACGAGGAGTGCAACCTTGGCCTGTCGGATGACAGCGGGAATGCTCTTGATACACTTTTATTCGCGATGTTTGACAAGCATCCTTACGGAGAGCAGACTACAATCGGTACCCAGGAGCACCTGAAGAACCCTTCCATCGTGAACATCCAGAAGCATTTTGACAACTTCTATGTTCCTAATAACGTGGCTATCTGCATGGCCGGCGACTTTAATCCAGATGTCGTGATCAAGACCATCAAGCAGTATTTTGGAGACTGGAAGAAGAATGATGATCTCAAGCTTCTTGAGTTTGAAGACGAAGATCCGATAGAAAATCATATAGAAAAGACCGTTTACGGACAGCAGTCTCCGTTCTTTGGCCTGGGCTGGAGATTCCCTTCTGCCTACAAAGCCGGAAGAGAAGGCTTGAACTATACCGAAGACACTCTTTACATTATCAATAACCTTCTTTCCAACCGTGGCGGCGCCGGTCTGATAGACCAGGATGTTAACCGTCTTCAGAAGACTCTGGGAGCAGATGCTTTCAGCTATACCCTTTCTGATTACATTATTTTCTTAGTTACATGCGAGCCTAGGGAAGGCCAGAGCCTGGAAGAGGCAAAGGCCATCGTAATGGAAGAAATTGAGAAGGTAAAGAGAGGCGACTTTGACGAGAATATGCTCCAGTCTATCCTGAACAACTACCGCCGCCAGCAGATGATGGCTCAGGAGTCTTACAGGGCACTGGCTTCCTGGCAGTACAACGCTTTCATCAACCACCTTCCATGGAATTATGTAATAGGTGGAGGAGACCGTCTGGCCAAGATCACCAAGGAAGATGTCGTTGCCTTTGCTAACCGCCACTTCAATGACAACTATGTTCAGGTAAACAAGCTCCAGGGCCCTCAGGAAGGAGTCAAGAAGCTTGAGAAGCCGGCAATCACCGCTATCCGCACCAACAGGGACACCTCCAGCCAGTTCCTCCGCGATATGGAAGAAATGGCAAATGCAGCCGCTCCTATACAGCCTGTTTTCGTGGACTTTGCAAAGGATATGAGTGTAGCTGAACTGTCCAACGGGCTGCCTTTCTACTACAAGCACAACGACGACAACGAGCTGTTCAACCTGAACTACTATTTCAGGAACGGAACAAACGACATTCCAGTGCTCCAGTATGCGCTGTCATACGTTCAGGCTTTGGGAACAGACAGCCTCACCGCTGACCAGATCAGGTCCAAGTTCTACAACCTGGCCTGCTCGTTCAACGGAATGGCCGGCGCCAATGACTTGACAGTATCCCTGTCCGGTATCGGCTCTTCAATGGACGAAGCAGTTGCTCTTCTTGAGAACTTCCTCTCAAACGTTAAGGGAGACGAGGATCTTCTTAACATGATGAAGCAGAACTGGGTTCTGGAGAAGATGAACGCAAAGACCAGCAAGAGGGCAAACGAAACCGCTATCCAGATGTATGCCATCTACGGTCCAAAGAACCCTATAACTTCAGACCTTCTGCCGGCTCAGATCATGGCTCTGACTTCAGACGAGCTGATAGCTGCCGTAAAGGATATGTTTGCCCACAAGCACACTGTTATTTACTACGGTCCGGTTTCACAGGAGGAAATGGCCAAGAAACTCCCTGAAATGCACAAGGTTGCAGAGAACCTCGCCGAGTTTGCTCCTAGCAACGTCTTCAAGGCTTGGAGCAGCCAGACTCCTGGCGTGTTCATCGCTCCATACAAGGCTAACCAGATCAATATGTACAGGGTAACAACCTACGACGATGCAGAGTACGACCCTGCAAAGGACGCTCTTGTAAATCTCTACGACATTTACTTTGGTTCAGGAATGAGTTCAATCGTATTCCAGGATATCCGCGAGGCAAAGGGTCTTGCATACCACGCCAGCGCACGTACAACCCTGCCTGCAAGAAAGGGCGAGATTCCGTTCTACATGGCTAGGGTTTACACCCAGAACGACAAGATGCTGGACGCGATGAACGCAATGGACGAGATTATGACCGATATGCCGGCTAACCAGAAGTCCTTCGACGTTGCAAAGACTAACGCAGTCCAGAATCTGGCTACCCGCCGCTACAACGGAGTCAATCTGATCCTGCATTACATTGCCCTGAAGGAAAAGGGTGTTGCCGAGGATTACGACAAGCAGGTTTACGAAAATATCTCCAAGCTTAACCTTGAGGATATCGTAGCATACCAGCAGGAGTTCATCCGCAACCGCACCTACAATACCGGAATCCTGGGCAACCCTGCAGAACTCAACATCAAGGGCATTGCTCCGAGCTACGGCAAAGTGGTAATACTCAGGACAGAAGACATTTTCGGATACTAATTTTGAGTATTGGTCCGGAATTTGTATCTTTGCGTCCCAAAGAACAGAAACTATTAACAACTTAATTTAATACAACTATGGCTTACAAAATTACTTCAGATTGCGCTGCATGCGGAACTTGCCAGGGCGAGTGCCCTATGGGTGCTATCTCTGCAGGTGACATCTACACCATTGACCCGGGTCTCTGCACCGAGTGCGGAACTTGCGCTAGCGCTTGCCCTATGGGCGCTATCGTTCAGGGTTAATTGTAAAAGATAACCAATGAAAAAGCCCGGTTCTTTATTGAGCCGGGCTTTTTTATATGTCTTTATGATTTACTCTTCCTCAGCGACAAAGGCTATGTGAGCCGGGATGTCTCCCGTTGTAACCTGCCATTTTTTGACTCCGTCTTTACTGAAGCAATAGAGAGTGCCTGGGGTTACATAGTCTCTGGCGTCGGTGATTAAAAAGTCCCTTGTCTCGGGATTGACCGCGATGCCGTATGGAATCTGGATTTGTTCTTCCGTTCCGTCTGTAATAAGGTTGCGGCTGACGATTTCCCTGCGGACCACATCGTAGACGGCATAGCTGATTTCGTTGGAATTGGTGAAGTTGTTCCACTGGGAGCATACAACATACAGGGAATCTCCGCACATCGCCATATCGGATACCGGAAGAAGCTCCAGATCGTCTATCACCTCGTCTGAGGAGGAACTGATCACGAAAGTCCGGGGAAGCTCGTCATAGCCGTCTCCCCTGGAGGAAACATAGATGTTCCCGAAGCGGTCCTTTTCCATGCGGTGCAGGTTTATGGCTACGTCTATTGTCTTGATAACCTGGAAAGTGGCTAAATCTATGACAGATACCGTATGGTCGTAATCCGGAACACGGTAGCCGCCTGAGTTTGCAACATAGAGTTTCCCGTTATGGATAACCATCTCTTCCGGCTGGTAGCCCACTATACACTCGGCTACAATCTGGAGGGTGGCAGTGTCTATCTTGGCCACATAACCCTTCCTGTAATTCGGGTCCATTTCTACCGGTCCGGCGTAAGAAGACACGTATGCATAGCCATTGTCAAATGTTATGTAACGGCAGTTTGGTATGGATATCTGCGCGATATGCTTTGCATCCCGACTGTCCATAACCTCCACCAGGTTAGAGCAGTTGATTACTGCATAGAGTTTCTTGCCGTATATCTGGAGGTCATTGCCCACATCGCCGAGTTCCCTTGCCACGAATGGGTTTGTGGCGGCAAAGATGTTCTTTGTGTAGATGCCGGTGGTATAGTCGAAGAAATCCAGAGTGGCCTTGTTGCTCCCCAGGTTGCCTTCGTTCAGGAGATAGAAACCGG
>JAFYZX010000099.1 GCA_017548505.1 Bacteroidales bacterium
AATTGAAGACGAGTATGACTTTTTCCCTGCTTACATCCGCCCGTTCGGGCAAGCACTTGCGGCCAGTGCGGCGGCTAAAATGACCGATATTTTTGAACGGTTGGATTTACCCGTTCCGGCTGATGTTACTCCCACCACCACCGTGGAAGAAGAACTGAATCCGCTGAAAGCTTCCTTCTCGTCCACCACCCCTGCCACAAGCAGAATACCTATGGCTGCAAGAAACACCACATCCGCCCTTAGCTTTGTGAAAATCAGCACGGAAAACATGGCGAGCACGGTAACAATCGTTATCCATGCGTAGAGGTTAAACCCCAAGAAAACTATAGAATCCATTGTAGAAATTTATTCAGAATCGCCCTCGTCGTCAAGGTCATCGTCCCCGATTTCATCGCCGAGCTCGGGAGTGAGATTGTCCAAAGTGTCGAACTTGCTGTCGAACTGGCCAGGAATTCTGCCCTTCTCCGCAACCAGTCTCGGATATGAAACGTGAGACAGGAATTCCACTTCAGAAATGAAGGTCAGCACCATGTACTTGTTCTTGGAAACATCGAACACGTAATGGAGAGTTGTGGCGCCTCCGGCAAGGGTCTTGGCAAGGCTCACACCGTCTATTGTTCCGCTGCCAAAGTCAAACAGGCCGTACATTGCCTTGAGCTTGCCCGCCCCGTCGTATCCGCGGAAGACAATCATCTGGTCCGGAGCAAAGTCCAGATCGTTGACAAGGAACTTGTTAAGCGCAAAGAGAGTCATATCGTCCTTGAGCTCATATTCCCTGAAAAACACCTTGTTGGAAGGGAAGGTAACCTTGTATCTGAGAATCGTAGGCATAACCCGTCGTTTTTATCCGTTGCTCTTGCGCAGGACCCCGCAACCTTCCAGAATGGACCAAACGGTATTGACCCCGTCCATCCAGTCGTCTATGGCAGGAGACTGCGCCATACCAAAGTTAGTGAATTTTTTCTGTATAGAATTGCGGTTGCGGAAACAGAATTCATCCACTTCAGAAATATCCCTGTAGAAAGAGTATCTGACAACACCCATAGGAGGGAACGATTTTCTGGCTTCTTCCAGAATGAAGAAACCTCCGTCCGTGAAATTGCCGTGTTCAAACATGTTCTCGATCTTGGCTATTGCACTGCGGCGGATATAGTTGGATTTGTACGGTCCCATTTCCATCAGCCTTTCCCGCATAAAAGAGGATGCCTTGATTATGCGCTGGATATCAAACCCTTCCGGAAGAAATAACAAGGATATGCTACGGCAGCCAAGCCCGCCGTACAGGAACATGTCTTCCGCCAGAAGCCGCAAATCTTCATCCGTTTCCTCTCCGCTCAAGACACCCAAGCTGAAGCGGCTTCCTCGGGCCAGAATCGGAATGCCCTCAAACTCATTCAGCACAAGAGCCTTTGTCCTGTTGGAACCGCTGAAAAGAAGGAAATCCAGCTTAGGGGCATCTTCCCAGGAAGAAATGAATTCGCAGTTCACCATTAGCGGGATCAGGAATCTATCCTTTGAGGAAAGCTTTACAATAGCCTTGGCACCCGTGGAAAGAGTGCAAAGAATATCGTGGAACCCCACCGCAGGAATGTTTCCGGCCGTTATGATTCCAACTCTTTTGCCTTTCATTTCCCTTCTTAGGGCATTAATATCATCCTCAGAGCCATCTGAATATGAAAGCAGCTTTTTCAAAGCTTCTTCCGTAAGATAATTCTCGGCGATTGCCTTGAGGGCACGCTTCTGCATATAAGGCGTAAAGAGCGGATTGGCAGCGTATGCGGACTCTATGGACGATTCCATAAAAGAAATGTCCCCGAACCTTTTGCCCAGTTCAAAAAAACACCGTATGAATTCGCTCCTGTTGAACATAGTCCGTTTTGCAAATTTACCAAAAACGGCCTACCTTTACAACTGCCATGGCCAAAGGAAAGATACAGCAGACAACACTTCCGGACAACTATCTGAGCATAGCATCCCCTACCGAAGGTCTTTACAAGGACAACGGAAGCCGTTTTCTGTCTTTCGCCTACCCTTGCAACGATGCCGAAAGCGCGGAGGAAATTGTGAAGAAACTACGGAAGGAATACTATGACGCCACCCATCACTGCTATGCCTACCGCATCGGACTGAAAGGAGACATCTGGCGGGCAAACGACGACGGGGAGCCTTCCTCCACCGCCGGGCGCCCTATTCTGGGAGAAATCCTCTCCAGGAATCTCAGCGATATACTCGTTGTGGTCGTGCGTTACTTCGGCGGAGTGAAACTCGGCGTGCCGGGCCTGATCCGGGCCTACAAGGCAGCAACATCGGAAGCACTGGAAAAGGCAGAAGTTGTGACAAAAACAGCCACATCGCCGATGAAAATCATCTTCCCTTACCATCAGACAGACAAGGTCCTGAAAGAACTCAGGAAAAGGAACATAGAGGAATCAGACAAGAAATTCGAGGAAGAATGCTCCCTTACTGCCCACGTTCCGCAGAGCATGACGGAATCTCTGAGAGAAACCCTTCTCAAGATTGAAGATGTTAAAATTTGCAAATAATTGAATAAAACCGCTTAAAATCCGATACAATTCATATCTTTGTAGGAAACATATTAACATTAAAATCCATTATGAAAAAAGCTTATAATTTCTTTGCCGGCCCATGTGTCCTTCCTGAGGAGGCAATCAACTCGACCATCGATGCTTTGAAGGACTTTGCAGGCACCGGTATTCCATTGATTTCCATCTCCCACAGAAGCAAGGAGTGGGAAGGCGTAATGAACGAGTGCAGGGCTCTGTGGAAGGAACTTCTCCAGATTCCTGACAATTACCACGTAGTGTTCCTGGGCGGCGGAGCAAGCCTCCAGTTCCTGTATGTGGCAATGAACCTGTTCGAGAACAAGGCAGGATACCTCGAGACCGGCGTCTGGGCAAAGAAGGCCCTCAAGGAAGCTCAGGGAATCGCCAAGAGCCGCGGCAAGGAAGGCGCTGCTTTCGCAGTTGCTTCTTCTGCAGACAAGACCTACTGCTACATCCCTAAGGGATACGAGATCCCTACCGATCTGGACTACTTCCATATCACCACCAACAACACAATCTACGGAACTGAGATCAAGTACGATATGGACTGCCCTGTAACCCTGGTTGCAGATATGTCATCAGACATCATGAGCCGTCCGGTTGACGTTTCCAAGTACGGTCTGATCTACGGTGGTGCACAGAAGAACGTAGGTCCTGCCGGAGTTATCTTCGCCATCATCCGCGACGATGTCCTGGGCAAGGTTTCCAGCTACATTCCAACCATGCTGGACTACAGGACCCACATCGAGAAGGAGAGCATGTTCAACACTCCTCCTGTATTTGCAATCTACGTTATGACCCAGACTCTGAAGTGGCTCAAGGGCATTGGAGGAGTTGAGGCAATCAACAAGATCAACACCCAGAAAGCCAACATGCTGTACGAGGAAATCGAGCGCAACAAGCTGTTCGTTGGCACCGCAAATCCTGAGGACCGTTCAATCATGAACGTATGCTTCGTAATGGCTCCTGAGTACAAGGAACTCGAGGCACAGTTCCTGGATTATGCAAAGGCAAACGGAATGATGGGTGTCAAGGGTCACCGTTCAGTCGGCGGCTTCAGGGCTTCCATCTACAACGCCTGCCCTGTAGAGAGCGTTCAGGCTCTGATCAAGTGCATGCAGGACTTTGAGAAGACTATCTAAATCTCTTGACATGAAAATACTTATCGCGACAGAAAAACCTTTCTCCAGCAAGGCTGTGGAAGGTATCAGGAATATTGTGGAGGCCGCTGGCCACACTTTCGCCGCTCTGGAAAAATACGGAACCGAGGATAAGCTCCTCGAGGCCGTTGCAGACGCTGACGCTCTGATAGTACGTTCAGACAAGGTTACAAAGGCCGTTGTAGACGCTGCCAAGAACCTTAAGATTGTGGTTAGAGCCGGTGCCGGATTCGACAATCTCGACCTTGCAGCTCTCTCTGAAAGAAAGATCGTTGCCATGAACACTCCGGGCCAGAACTCCAATGCAGTCGCTGAGCTGGCTATCGGTATGATGATCTACATCTCCCGTAACCAGTTCACTCCTGGCACAGGAAGCGAGCTTAAGGGCAAGACTCTGGGAATCCAGGCTTACGGAAACGTGGGAAGACTGGTTGCAGAGCACGCTAAGAGCTTCGGCATGAAGATTATGGCATTTGACCCGTTCGTTCCTGCAGAGAAGATGGAAGCAGAGGGCGTTACCGTTGCCAAGGATCTGGACGAGCTCTACTCCAACAGCAACTTCATTTCCCTGCATATTCCTGCAAACGAGCAGACTAAGGGCTCCATCGGCTACGCTCTGCTGAGCAAGATGCCGAAGGGAGGCTGCCTGGTCAACACCGCCCGCAAGGAAGTCATCAACGAGCCTGAACTCGAGAAGGTTCTGGAGGAAAGGGAAGACCTCAAGTACATCACCGATATCGCTCCTGCAAACATCGAAGTTCTCAAGGAAAAATTCGGAAAGAGAGTTTTCGCAACCCCTAAGAAGCAGGGCGCAGAGACCGCAGAGGCCAACCTCAATGCAGGTCTTGCAGCCGCTAACCAGATTGTAGGATTCTTCAAGGACGGATGCACACGTTTCCAGGTAAACAAATTCTAGGCTATGGTAAAAGTTAAACCGTTTGCGGCAATACGTCCGCCAAAAGAAATCGTAAAGGAAGTGGCTTCACGCCCTTACGACGTGCTCAACTCAAAGGAAGCCAAGGCTGAGGCCGGCGAGAAATCCCTTCTGCACATCATCAAGCCGGAGATAGATTTCGACCCTATCGCAGACGAGCACGAGCAGAAGACTTACGACAAGGCTGTCGAGAACTTCAAGAAGTGGCAGGAGAAAGGCTGGCTGGTCCAGGACAAGAAGGAGCAGTACTATGTTTACGCCCAGACAATGGACGGAAGAACCCAGTACGGCCTTGTAGTCTGCGCCAACACAGACGATTACATGAGCGGTGCCATCAAGAAGCACGAGCTTACCCGCAAGGAGAAGGAAGACGACCGCATGATTCACGTAAGAATCCAGAACGCCAACATCGAGCCTGTATTCTTCGCCTATCCGGACAACGCCGAGATCAACGCCATCGTTGAGAAGGTTGTAAAGGAAAAGGCTCCGGAGTACGACTTTACGGCTGAGGACGGATTCGGACACACAATGTGGATCATCGACGATGATGCGACAATCGCCAGGATTACGGAAATCTTCTCCACAGTTCCCGCTTTCTATGTTGCTGACGGTCATCACCGTACAGCTGCTGCCGGAAGAGTTGGCGCTGAGAAGAAATCCCAGAACCCTAACCACACAGGAAACGAGGAGTACAACTACTTCATGGCAGTGGTATTCCCTGAAAGCCAGCTCAAGATCATCGACTACAACCGCGTTGTAAAGGATCTTAACGGAATGACTCAGGACGAGTTCATCGCAAAGCTCGGCGATTTCTTCACCGTTGAAAAGAAGGGTGCTGAAATCTACCGTCCTTGCGCCCTGCACAACTTCTCCATGTACATCGGCGGAGAGTGGTACTCCCTTACCGCAAAGCCTGGAACATACGACGACAACGATCCTATCAAGGTTCTGGACGTTTCCGTATTTTCAGATTTCATCGCCGATAAACTGCTTGATATCAAAGACCTCCGCACTTCCAAGAGAATCGATTTCGTTGGAGGTATCAGAGGACTCGGAGAGCTCAAGAAGAGAGTGGACAGCGGGGAGATGGCAGCAGCATTCGCGCTCTATCCTGTTTCCATGCGCCAGCTCATAACCATCGCTGATACAGGCAACATCATGCCTCCAAAGACCACGTGGTTTGAGCCTAAGCTCCGCAGCGGAATCACCATCCACTCCCTTGCAGACTTCAAGTAGAAGCGCTTGAGGGGCAAAAAGAAAAGGGTATGACTAAAAAGCCATACCCTTTTTCAATTTTCCCCGAATGCTACAGGGCAAACTTGATCCTTATGCCTGCTACAATGTAACCCTGGGTTCCGAAGCCGGCCTCTGCAAATCCGCAGACGGTCTCTCCATACTCGAATCCGATTGCTCCAACCTGCCAGGCCACGTTTACATCGCGGAATTTCTCGATGACACCATTGTTATTGGTGTACTTGTTCCTTCTGACATTTACACCTGCGGCAACCTTGGAATAGAGATTCTTGGTTTTGTCTGAATACCAGTAGTATCTCAACTGTGGCATAAGAGAGTACCAGGTGTCTCTTGCCTTTGTATTGTCGTGACCTTCATTAAGAATGTGGGAATCCGCCACCTGGAAAGAAAGGAGGGCACCAACTGCAAATTTGCTGTTGAACCTGTATCCATACTCGCCCGTTACGGTCGGGAAGTACTTGAAATCCTTTGCCTCGTAGCTTGGATATCCGCTGATTATCTTGGTATAACTGTCCATGAACTGCATGTTGGATCCGTATCCTGCAGAAAGTGAGAGATCGTGATATCCTTCCCTGTTCATGTTATCCTGAGCCTGAAGACATACAACAGCCAGGAATAAAGCGCTTATTGTCAGAATTATCTTTTTCATATCGAAGGCGAAGATAGTATTATTTTCGTGAATTAGAACACTATGCGTCAATCTTTTTAGGTTCCATGTGGAGAGTGACGTGAGTGTCTGAACCGAATTTTTCCTTTAGCTTGTGCTCGATTTCAGACGTAAGGTCGTGGGCGTGTGCAAGAGTAATACCCCCGTCCATGCGTATGTGGGCCTCTATTGAAATCCTTCCGCCCAGCCGCCTGGTTCTCAGGTTATGGGGCTGGCAAACTCCCTGCACGGAACTGATGATGTCCAGGATTTCATTCTCTGTGTGTTCCTGCAAAGACTCGTCTGTAAGCTCGCCGATGCTCTGTCTCAGGATTCGGACCGCCACAAAAACCAGCATAATACCCACTATGATAGAAGCTATGGGATCCAGCACCGTCCATCTCTTGCCCAATATAATGGCTCCTGCAATACCCACAGCGGCTGCCATGGAAGAAAAGGCGTCGCTTCTGTGATGCCAGGCATTGGCCACCACGGCCTGGGATTCCAGTTTCCTGCCCTTATAAACCGTATAGCGGTAAAGCGCCTCCTTAATCACGATAGACACAAGAGCCGCCCAAAGCGCAAGCATTCCCGGAGCCTCAAGCTGCTCCCCTCTCATCCATCCGTAAAACTTGTTGCCACCAGAGATTATAATTCCTGCGGCGGCTCCGGCAAGGGCCAGGCCTATCAGAAACGAGGCAACAGTCTCGTATTTGCCATGGCCGTAATCGTGAGATTCGTCCTGAGGCTTGGAGCTGATGTTAACGAACACCAGCACAACAATGTCAGTAATGAAATCAGACAGGGAATGAACGGCATCGGCTATCATCGCGGAGCTGTGTCCCAGCAGTCCCGCAACAAACTTGAAAGCCAGCAGCAGCACGTTCCCGATGCCGCCAACCAGCGTAACCTTGTATATTTCCCTCTCCCTGTTTTTCATCTACACAAATGTACAAAGAATAATCTAACAGTGTCAGGTAGAAAGTAACAAGGCGCGCCAGCGCCGCGACCGGAGGGAGCCAATCGCCACGAAGTGGCGTAAAAACAGCGTGCGGTGGGTAACAAGGCGCGCCAGCGCCCGGCACGGAGTGCCGTATATCCCCTTGAGGGGATTATAGGGGTGAAAAAAGAAAAAGGCCTCGGGACTTTTGTCCTGAGGCCTTTTGAAGTTGGCGGCTACCCACTTTCCCACTTGGTATAGCAGTATCATAGGCGTGAACGGGCTTAACTTCTCTGTTCGGAATGGGAAGAGGTGGATCCCCGTTGCTGTTACCACCTGAATCATATCGTATCGCGCTCTTCGCGCGTATAGTGCCGAGAGAAAAACACAGAGGCAGAAATTTTCTCGTATTGAAGTCTTCGGGCGATTAGTACCGCTCGGCTTTGACATTTCTGCCTTTACACCTGCGGCCTATCAACGTGGTAGTCTCCCACGACCCTGTAAGGAAATCTCATCTTGAGGCTAGCTTCGCGCTTAGATGCTTTCAGCGCTTATCTAAACCGCACATAGCTACCCGGCAATGCAGCTGGCGCCACAACCGGTACACTGGAGGTGCGTCCATCCCGGTCC
>JAFYZX010000100.1 GCA_017548505.1 Bacteroidales bacterium
AGCCTTCTTCTCAGCCTTAACTTCCTTCTCTACAGGAGCAGCGGAGAAATCAACCAGCTCGATGTAAGCCATATCGGCAGCATCGCCGGCACGGAAGCCTGTCTTCAGGATACGGGTGTATCCGCCTGGACGGTCTGCAACCTTAGGGGCAACTGTACGGAAGAGCTCGGTAACTGCCTCTTTCTGCTTGAGGTAGCTGAAAACAACGCGGCGGTTAGCCGTGGTGTCGTTCTTGCTCTTTGTAATCAGCGGCTCAACATACTCCCTCAAAGACTTTGCCTTAGCAAGCGTTGTTTCGATGTGCTTGTTCAGGATAAGTGAAGAAGCCATATTGGCGAGCATTGCCTTGCGGTGACCGCTCTGACGTCCAAGATGATTTACTGCTTTATTGTGTCTCATTTCTCAATCTATTTTTCGATGTTATACTTGCTGATGTCCATTCCGAAGTGCAGGCCGTGCTTTTCAACCAAAGCCTCGATTTCTGTCATGGACTTCTTTCCGAAGTTGCGGAACTTCATAAGTTCGCTCTTCTGGTGAGATACGAGGTCTGCGAAAGTCTCGATATCGGCTGCCTTGAGGCAGTTGATAGCCCTGACGCTCAGATCCTGATCGGTGAGCTTGTTGTTCAGAAGCTGACGCATTCTCATATCGTCCTCGTTGAGAGCAGGATCGTCGTTCTTACCAGGATCGTCGATCTCTATCTTGTCCTCTGAGAAGAGCATGAAGTGATATATCAGAATCTTTGCGGCCTCCAGAAGGGCATCCTTAGGGTTGATGCTACCGTCTGTGGTGATTTCAAGGGAGAGACTCTCATAATCTGTCTTCTGTGCAATACGGCAAGGAGCCACCACATACTTGACGTTGATTATCGGAGTGAAGATGGAATCTATTGCGATAGTTCCAAGAGGAGCGTTCTCCACCTTGTTTTCCTCTGCAGGCACCCAACCCCTTCCCTTTCCGATGGTAAGGGTGATGACCAGTTTCACGGATTCCTCCATGGAGCAGATGTGCTGCTCTGGATTCAGAACCTTGAATGCAGAAAGTTTCTTGGATATATCATCGGCGGTAAACTCTTTCTTACCCCCAATCGTAAATGTCACGGCTTCGCCTTCTTCTGTCTCGATCATCCTCTTGAACCTTACTTTCTTCAGGTTGAGGATAATATCGATCACACCCTCGATAACGCCGGGGATGGTGGCAAACTCGTGGTCTACGCCCTCAATCTTTACGGAAGTGATTGCAAAGCCTTCGAGGGAGGAGAGCAGTACTCTTCTGAGCGCGTTGCCAATGGTGATGCCGTATCTAGGCTCGAGAGGTTTGAACTCGAACTTTCCTACGGTATCCGTAGACTCAAGCACCAGAAGCTTTTCGGGTTTTTGAAATGCTAATATCGCCATATTTTCAGTTTTTATTTAGAGTAGAGTTCGACGATGAGCTGCTCGTTGATGTTCTCAGGAATCTCGGTTCTGTCAGGCAGGTTGAGGAACTTGCCTTCCAGCTTCTCAGGATTCCACTCGAGCCATGAGTAATGAGCTGGAGATGAAGCCAGGGAGGCCTGTACAACCTCAAGGCTCTTGGATCTCTCTCTTACTCCGACGATATCGCCTGGCTTAACGTGAGCGGAAGGAATACCCATTACATTGCCGTTGAGAACAATGTGACGGTGGCTCACCAGCTGGCGGGCAGCTGCTCTTGTAGGAGCGATTCCGAGACGGTAAACGATGTTGTCAAGTCTTGACTCGAGGAGCATGATCAGGTTTTCACCCTTAACTCCCTTCATTCTTGAAGCCTCGGTATAAAGGTTACGGAACTGTCTCTCGAGAACGCCGTAGGTGTACTTTACCTTTTCTTTCTCTTTCAACTGAGTACCGTACTCTGATACTTTCTTTCTCTTCTTTGCGGCACCGTGCTGGCCTGAAGGGTAGTTCTTGTTATCCCTTACCCTCTTTTCGTATGCCTTATCAGGTCCGTAAATCGGCTCGCCGAACTTGCGGGCGATCTTTGTCTGTGGTCCAGTATATCTAGCCATATTCTTATACGATTAATCAGTTAAACTCTGCGGCGGCCCTTTGGACGGCAACCATTATGAGGAAGCGGAGTAACGTCGATGATCTCGGTTACCTCGATACCTGCGTTGTGAATAGCCCTGATGGCGGACTCGCGGCCAGCGCCAGGACCCTTAACGTATGCCTTAACCTTGTGCAGTCCTGCGTCAACGGCAACCTTTGCACAATCTTCAGCAGCAACCTGAGCTGCGTAAGGAGTGTTCTTCTTGGATCCTCTGAAGCCCATCTTTCCGGCTGAGGACCAGCTGATAACCTGACCCTTGGAATTGGTCAGGGTTACTATAACGTTGTTGAATGTAGAAGAGATATGGGCCTGACCCACTGCATCTACCTTTACAACTCTCTTTCTGTTTGATACTACTTTCTTTGCCATAATCTAAGTCCTCCCATTATTTGGTTGCCTTCTTCTTGTTAGCAACGGTCTTCTTCTTTCCCTTGCGGGTACGGGCGTTGTTCTTAGTACTTTGCCCTCTTACAGGCAGACCCAGTCTATGACGGATACCTCTGTAACATCCGATATCCATAAGACGCTTGATGTTCAGCTGAGTGGCGGTACGGAGCTCGCCCTCAATCTTATACTCGTCTGCAATCGTCTTTCTTATTGCAGCAATCTGGTCATCTGTCCAATCCTGCACCTTGATGTTGCGGTCAATGCCGTTGCGGTCAAGGATTTTTTGGGCAGAGCTGCGACCAATTCCGAAGATATAGGTAAGACCTATCTCTCCCCTTTTGTTTTTTGGTAAATCTACACCGGCTATACGTGCCATATTCTATTGATTGGTTTGATTTGATAAATTATTATCTGTTTTACAATCCTTTACAGGGATTATTATCCCTGACGCATCTTGAACTTGGGGTTCTTCTTGCAGATGATGTAAACGCGTCCCTTGCGTCTTACGATCTTGCAATCTTCACTGCGCTTTTTTACTGAAGCTTTGACTTTCATTGTATCTTGATTTTTTTGATTTATTCCTTATAAGCCGATCACATTATTTGTACCTGAAGGATATACGGCCTTTTGTCAGGTCGTATGGAGACATCTCCACCTTTACCCTGTCGCCCGGAAGAATCTTGATGTAGTGCATCCTCATCTTGCCGGAGATGTGGGCGAGAATTACCGGACCGTTGTCCAGTTCCACCTTGAACATTGCGTTGGACAGAGCTTCCAGTATTACGCCGTCCCTTTCAATAGCTTCTTGTTTTGCCATATCAGTATTCCTTGATCTTTTTAATGTAATCGAATGTAGTCAATATATCCGGCTTGCCTTTCCTTACGGCAACGGCAAACTCGAAATGGGCGGATTTCTTTCCGTCTGCGGTAGCTACTCCCCAACCGTCCTTCTTCTCGTAAACTTCCTTCGCTCCCGCATTAATCATCGGTTCTATGCAGATAACCATTCCTTCGCGGAGTTTCTTGCCGCTTCCGGGCTTTCCGTAGTTGGGAACCATAGGATCCTCGTGCATATCCCTTCCCAGTCCGTGGCCCACGAGCTCTCTTACAACAGAGAAGCCCCTGGCCTCGCAATAAGACTGGATGGCATGTCCGATGTCTCCTGTCCTGTTCCCCTCTACGGCCTTTTCGGCGCCCAGAAGAAGGCTTTCCTCCGTTGTCTTGAGAAGGAAAGCTGTTTCCTCATCCACTTCCCCAACAGGAAAAGTGTAGGCTGAATCTCCATAGAAACCCTTGTAGACGGTACCGCAATCCACCGAGATGATATCACCCTCCTGAAGTACATAGCCATCGGGAATCCCGTGCACCACCATGTCGTTGACACTCAGGCAGAGCGTAGCCGGAAAACCTCCGTACCCCAGAAAGCCTGGCACCGCTCCGTGATCTCGGATAAAGGTTTCGGCAATCTTGTCAAGCTGCTTGGTTGTTACACCCGGAGCAACATGCTTGCCTACCTCTGCCAGGGTTTTGGACACCAGGATGGCGTTCTCTCTGAGAATCTCTATCTCTTCCGATGTCTTGTAGTGAATCATCTTATATCGGCTTGGATGACTTATAACTGTCTGCTATCTTCCCTTCAACCTTCCGGTCTTGGTAAGTCCGTCATAATGCCTCATCAGCAGATGGCTTTCGATCTGCTGCAGCGTATCCAGCACAACACCCACCATAATCAGCAGGGATGTGCCGCCGTAGAACTGTGCAAACTGGTTGTTAACTCCAACTATCATAGCCAGGGCAGGAAGGATACCCACGATGGCCAGGAAGATGGAACCAGGCAGAGTGATACGGGACATTATAGAGTCTATGTACTCGGCTGTCTGCTTGCCAGGCTTAACGCCAGGGATGAAACCGCCATTCTTCTTCATTTCTTCCGCCATCTGAGTCGGGTTGATGATAACGGTAGTGTAGAAGTAGGTGAAGATGATGATCAGGAATGCGAATACCGCATTGTACCAGAATCCCTTCACGTCTGAGAACGTGGCTGCAAAACCTCTAGTGGCCTCAAAGCGGGAGAACATCAGCGGGAACATCATAAGAGCCTGTGCAAATATGATAGGCATAACGTTGGCAGCATTGATCTTCAGAGGGATGTACTGTCTTACGCCACCATACTGCTTGTTGCCCACGATCCTCTTCGCATACTGTACAGGAACCTTTCTGGTACCCTGGACAAGAGCGATGGTGAGGGCGAAGACAATGAACAGGAGTATGAATTCAACAATCAGCATCAGAGGGCCGCCCACGCTTGCGTTCATCCTTGTTCCGATTTCAGCAATCAGAGCGTGAGGCAGTCTGGCTACGATACCTATCATAATGATCAGTGCGATACCGTTGCCGATGCCGCGGTCCGTGATTCTTTCGCCGAGCCACATAATGAACATGGTTCCTCCGATTAGCACCAGAGTAGCAAACAGGTTGAAGGAGAATCCCTGAAGCAGGAACGCCTCCTTAGGAAGCTGAGCGTGAAGGTTCTGAAGATAAGCCGGGCCCTGGATTGCCAGAATCACGATGGTCAGGTAACGGGTCCACTGGTTCATCTTCCTTCTTCCGCTCTCGCCTTCTTTCTGAAGCTTCTGGAAGTAAGGAACCATAATGCCGAGGAGCTGGAGCACGATAGATGCGGAGATGTAAGGCATTACACCGAGCGCAAAAATCGAAGCGTTTCCGAAAGCTCCTCCGGAGAACATATTGAGCAATCCCAGAAGACCCTCTGAAGTCTGAGCCGTCAAATCTGAATTGGCGATCAGGTTAGGGTTGATTCCCGGCATCACTACAAAGCTTCCAAGACGATAGACCAGAATAAGGAGAAGCGTATAGACGATTCTCTTCCTCAGATCCTCGATCTTGAAAATGTTCCTTATAGTTTCAATAAGTTTCTTCATTGTTGTCTGTTAGATTACAGTTGCTGTTCCGTTCAATGCCTCTATCTTTTCTACTGCACTCTTTGAGAATGCGTTAGCAGATACGTTGAGCTTGCTCTTGAGTTCTCCGTTACCGAGAATCTTCACCAGGTCGTTCTTGGAAACAAGACCGTTCTGGATGAAAGTCTCGCGGCTGATGGAGTCAACTCCCAGCTTCTCGCTCAGAGACTGAAGGGATGAAAGGTTGATAACCTTGTAAACAACTTTCTTGGTGTTGGTGAAACCGAACTTAGGCAGCTGCCTCTGAATAGGCATCTGACCTCCCTGGAAACCAAGCTTGTTGGCATAACCGCTGCGCTGCTTGGCACCGTTCATACCGCGTGTAGCTGTTCCGCCGTGTCCGCTTCCTTCTCCGCGACCGATTCTCTTTTCCTTTCCCAAGGAACCCTTTGCAGGTTTTAATGTATTGAGTTTCATCTGTTGTCCTCCTTAAATTTCCTCAATCAGCACAAGGTGACGGACCTTCTCGATCATACCCTTGATTACTGGAGTAAGTTCAACTTCTACGGAATGGTGAATCTTCTTGATTCCTAAAGCCTCGAGAGTGGCAATCTGCCTCTTGGTGGCGCCGCTCCTTCCTCTTACCTGTGTAACTTTTACTTTAGCCATAATGAATCTCCTTATCCGTTAAATACTTTATTCATAGGAACGCCTCTCAGACCTGCTACGGTGTAAGCGTCTCTCATCTGTGCAAGGGCTGCGATAGTAGCCTTTACCAGGTTGTGAGGGTTGGACGATCCCTTGGATTTTGCAAGCACGTTGTGGATACCTACAGACTCGAACACGGCACGCATAGCACCACCGGCCTTTACTCCAGTACCAGGAGCTGCCGGCTTCATGAATACCTCTGCGCCACCGAACTTGGCGGTCTGCTCGTGAGGAATCGTGTTGTTGTAAACAGGAACCTTAACAAGATTCTTCTTTGCATCCTCGATTGCCTTGGAGATAGCGGTGGTAACCTCGTTGGCCTTGCCAAGTCCGTAACCTACGACACCTTTCTCGTCTCCTACAACTACTATGGCTGCGAAGCTGAAGTGGCGGCCACCCTTTGTAACCTTGGTTACTCTGTTGATAGCTACCAACCTGTCCTTAAGCTCGAGATCAGTAGTTCTGATGTCTTTGTTCTTATTGTTCATCTCTGCCATAGCCATTAGAATTTAAGACCGCCCTTGCGTGCGGCGTCTGCCAAACTTTTAACTCTTCCGTGATAGAGGTAACCTCCGCGGTCGAATGCCACTTCGGTGATGCCCTTTGCCTGTGCAACCTTAGCTGCGGCTGCTCCAACCAGAGCTGCAACCTCTGTCTTGGTCTTTCCTTCGGTCTGAGCTGCAACGTCCTTGTCAAGGGAAGAAGCTGCTGCCAAAGTAACTCCATTAACATCGTCGATGAACTGGACATAGATCTGCTTGTTGGATCTGAACACGCTCATCCTTGGTCTTTCGGCCGTACCGCTGACAATCTTGCGGATACGGTAACGGATTCTCTGTCTTCTTTCTATCTTATTCATAACCTATCCTCCATTATTTAGCTGCGGCTGTCTTTCCTGCCTTTCTGCGGAGCACTTCGCCCTCGAACTTGATACCCTTGCCCTTGTAAGGTTCAGGCTTACGCAGTGAACGTACCTTTGCGGCAACCATTCCGAGCAGCTGCTTGTCTGCACTCTTGAGAATCAGAATCGGGTTAGCTCCCTTCTTAACCTGAGGAACCTCAGCGGTAACCTCTGCCGGAAGCTGGAGATAGATGTCGTGAGAATAACCGAGGCTGAACTTGAGAGTCTGGCCGGCTGCCTCTACACGGTAACCTACACCCACGAGTTCCTGCTTGGTCTGGAAACCCTCAGAAACTCCTACAACCATGTTGTGAATTAAAGCACGGTAAAGTCCATGCATGGATCTGTGGCGCGGCTGGTCTGTAGGTCTCTTAACAGTTAGCACGCCTCCCTCAACGGAGACCTCGATATCCGGATCTACCTTCTGGCAGAGCTCTCCCTTAGGGCCTTTAACCTTTACCACATTATTGTCTACGGAGACTGAAACTCCTTGTGGAAGGCTTACAGGTAATTTTCCTATTCTTGACATATTCTTAAAATATTATCTGTTAGTAAACATAGCAAAGCACCTCGCCGCCTACGTTCTGCAGCCTGGCTTCCTTGTCTGTCATAATACCCTTTGAGGTAGAGAGGATGGCTATTCCCAGTCCGTTGAGGACTCTTGGCATATTCTCCACTCCCCTGTACTGCCTCAGACCCGGACGGCTTACCCTGACAATCTTCTTGATGGCAGGAGTCTTGGTCTCAGGATGGTACTTGAGCGCGATCTTGATAGTTCCTACGGGCTGACCCTCCACAACCTTGTAGCTGAGAATGTAACCCTTCTCGAAGAGTACCCTTGTCAGCTCCTTTTTCATTCTGGAGGCAGGAACTTCAACCCCCTTATGGTTGGCCCTGTAGGCATTCCTGATTCTTGTCAAAAAATCTGAAATCGGATCAGTCATTGTCTTGTGTTTTTAATAATCGATATCCTTTAGTTAACTATTTTACCAGCTTGCCTTGCGTACGCCAGGGATCAGGCCCTTG
Source organism: Bacteroidales bacterium (assembly GCA_017548505.1). GTDB lineage: Bacteria > Bacteroidota > Bacteroidia > Bacteroidales > UBA932 > Egerieousia. The sequence goes on from JAFYZX010000100.1 coordinate 8,014, forward strand.
GAAGCCATCTCTCTGAACTGTATTCTGCTGATTCCGAATACTCTCATATATCCCTTTGGTCTTCCGGTCAGGGAGCAGCGGTTGTGAAGCCTTACAGGAGAAGCGTTCTTCGGAAGCTTGTCCAGAGCTGCATAATCGCCAGCGGCCTTGAGAGCCTTGCGTTTCTCAGCATATTTGGCGCACAGTTTCGCACGTTTAACTTCACGTGCCTTCATTGATTCTTTTGCCATATACTATCTGTTTTATTATTTCTTCTTGAACGGAACTCCGAAGGCTGCCAGGAGGGCACGTGCCTCCTCGTCCTTGGTTGTGCTGGTAACGAAGGTGATCTCCATTCCGAGAACCTTTGATACCTTGTCTATATCAATCTCCGGGAAGATGATCTGCTCCTTGAGGCCGAGAGTGTAGTTACCCTTGCCGTCGAACTTCTCCTCAACGCCCTTGAAATCGCGGATACGAGGCAGGGAAACCTTGATGAGTCTCTCCATGAACTCGTACATCTTTGCTCTGCGAAGAGTTACCTTGCATCCGATAGGCATGCCCTTTCTCAGTTTGAAGGAAGCGATGTCCTTTCTTGAGTAGGTCAGGATAGCCTTCTGGCCGGTAATCAGTGCGAGCTCCTCGGCTGCGTTCTCGACAATCTTCTTGTCTGCAACACCGGCGCCAACGCCCTGGTTGATGGTTATCTTCTCGAGTCTTGGAATCTGCATGGCGGAGGTGAAGCCGAACTGCTTCTTGAGCTCGCCAGCTATTCTTTCCTTGTACTCCTTCTGCAGGTTAGGAATCCATCCCTTAGGAACTACCTGCTCGCCGCCCTGCTTCTTAGCCTTGCTTTCGCCCTTGGCCTGCTTTGCGCCCTTGGCGGCCTGCTCTTTCTTAACTTCCTTTGCCATTATTTGATTTCCTCCCCTGATTTTTTAGCGTAACGTACAAGCTTGCCCTTATCGTTGAGGCGGCGTCCGATTCTGGTTGGACCGCCCTTGGAAGGGTCTACAAGCTGCAAATTGGAAATATGTATAGGAGCCTCCTGCTTGATGATACCACCCTGAGGGTTGTTTGCATTCGGCTTTGTGTTCTTGCTTACCATGTTGAGTCCCTCAACGATGGCGCGCATGTTCTTGCGGTCTACTCTGAGAACCTTACCGGTCTTTCCTTTCTCGTTACCGGCATTCACGAAGACCATGTCACCTTTCTTAACGTGGAATTTTACATTCATTGTTTGTCCTCCTATGATTAAAGTACCTCAGGGGCAAGTGAAACAATCTTCATGTAGTTATCGCGGAGCTCTCTTGCAACAGGACCGAAAATACGGGTTCCCCTTACCTCGCCCTGGTTATCCAGGAGGACGCAAGCGTTCTCGTCGAATCTAATGTAAGAACCGTCTGCACGGCGGATCTCCTTCTTTGTCCTAACAACTACTGCCTTGGATACTGAACCCTTCTTGGCGTCAGCTCCAGGGATAGCACTCTTTACCGCTACCACGATCTTGTCTCCTACTCCGGCATAGCGGCGTCTGGTACCACCAAGCACGCGGATGCAGAGAACTTCCTTTGCACCGCTGTTGTCGGCTACCATCAATCTTGATTCCTGCTGTATCATAGCTTATTTAACTTTTTCAACGATTTCAACTAATCTCCAGCGCTTTGTCTTGGACAGAGGACGGGTCTCCATGATCCTTACGGTATCACCCTCGGAGCACTCGTTCTTCTCGTCGTGCGCTACGAACTTTGTGGTTTTATTTACGAACTTGCCGTAAATAGGGTGTTTCTCTTTGGTCTTGACAGCTACGACGGCGCTCTTGTCCATCTTGTTGCTGACTACAACACCTACTCTTACTTTCCTAAGCTTCCTTTCCATTATTTGCTCTGTTTTTTATTCTCGATTTCAGTCAGGATAGTAAGCATCCTGGTGATATCTTTCTTGGCCTTTTTAATCTGAGATGTATTCTCTAATGGAGAGACAGCGTGGTTGAGAAGCATCTGGTTCAGGGCAGCACGGCTAGTATCAAGCTTCTCCCTGAGCTCCTTCTCGCTCATTTCGCGTATTTCTTTGGTATCCATAATCTAAATCTCATTTACTGTTTAACATAATCCCTTCTTACTACAAACTTGGTAGAAACAGGGAGTTTCTGGGCTCCGAGTCTCAGGGCCTCCTTGGCAACTTCCATAGGAACACCCTCAACCTCGATAAGCATTCTACCAGGGGTTACAGGGGCAACGAATCCCTCAGGGCTACCTTTACCCTTACCCATACGTACTTCTGCAGGTTTCTTTGTGAATGGCTTGTCCGGGAAAATACGGATCCAAACATATCCTTCACGCTTCATATAACGGACTACAGCCTGACGTGCAGCCTCTATCTGCTGACCGGTCATCCAGCAAGACTCCAGAGTCTTGATTCCGAAAGAACCGAATGCAAGCTGAGTTCCTCTGTGGGCCTGTCCTTTCATACGGCCCTTCTGCATCCTTCTGAATTTGGTTTTCTTTGGTTGTAACATAGCTTTTAGCTTTATCTTGTTAATTTTCAACGACTTAGGTTGTAACGGAACCTCGCGTTGGGGTGCAAAGGTAAAACAAATATCTGAATCTGCAAATATTTTCGCTAAAATTTTTATTCATTTTGGCTAAAATTTTTTGATAGCCAACCCACCAATTCTCAGCGATTTATAAATCTGCAAACCCTCCCCGATACCCGCATTTTGGATTTCTGAACCAAAAATTTTTGAAAAAACGGAACCCCGGGATTCGGAGTTCCGCAATCTTTTATCAGTTTTGGCTGGGTTCTATTTGAACTGGGAGGCGTAGGCTTCGCAGGCTTTCCAGACGCGGAGGAGGTTTCCGCCCCAGAAGGCCTCGAGCTCCTCGGCGGTCCAGCCCCTCTTGAGGAGTTCCACGGTGAGGTTCTTCATCTGGGCGGAGTTGTCCAGGCCCACGACTCCGCCACCGCCGTCAAAGTCTGTTCCAAGGCCCACGTGGCGGTATCCCACGAGGTTTTTGATATGGTCTATGTGGTTTGCCAGGACGGCAACGCCCACTTTATAGTATGGAAGGTCATCGCTGAGGAAGAAGCGGCCGGTACCTACCTGGATTACTCCGTCAACTGCGGCGATGGCGCGGATTTCATCGTCCGTGAGGTTTCTCGTCTGGGATGGCTTGAGGGCCTTGCAGGATGAGTGGGAAGCGATTACCGGAGCCTTGATGATCTTGAGCACATCCACCAGAGACTCTGATGAGATGTGGGAAACATCCACCATAATGCCCAGCTGCTGCATCCTCTCCACAACCTTCTCCCCGAACGGGCTCAGTCCGTGGCCGGTGGTTGGATACCAGTAATAGGATTTAATGTAGCGGCTGCCGTCGCAGATCTGGTTAGGAGTGTTATGGGAAAGGGTTATGTACTTGACTCCCATCCTGGCGAACTCGTCCAGATCCTCCAGGGTGCGGACAGGATATCCGTTCTCTATGCAGAGCACCACTATCCTCTTGCCTTCCTTCTTCAGGCGGTAGACATCTTCCGAAGAGTAGGCAATCCCCGCCTCATCGCTGCAGTTTTTCTCCACATAGTTTTTCCAGCTCTGGAGCTCATCCTTGCACCAGTTGTAGGCGGAATCCAGGGATTTCCGGTTCTGCCACGGCCCCTGGTCCAGATAGATGGCAAAGAATGCACCGTCCTGGCCGCCGCGCCTCATAAGCTCGAAGCTTACCTGACCCTTGGCTACGGTGTAACGGCCCTCAGGATGAAGGGTATATGTAGGAGTGTCCACGTGGGTGTCAAAGGATATGGCTACCTTGTGGATACTGTCCGCAAGGGCCATGTACTCAGCGTCTGTAAGGTTGAGAGCTCCGCTCCTTTTGCATTTTACGCAATGCTCCTGTGCCAGCGCAATGGAGACAGACAGGAATGACAGGGCGGCAAGTATTGTGAGGATTCTTTTCATTGTATCTAGAATATCAATTGTATGTCTGATTAATTAAAAAGTAATTCTTTTGGCTTTTGGGCATTGGCTCTTGGGCTTTAACGCAATGTGGTCTTGCCGATTTGCTTCGCCTTGAAACTATTGGCCCTTTCGCCTCCACCACTTCATGCCCATTGCCAGAAGTATCAGCAGGGCGCTGAATGCAAGGCATATCCACATAAGCAATCCGCCCCATCCGGCTGTAAAGGATATAGGAACAAGGGTTATGAGGATTATTTCAACGGGAGCTATCGGAAGATAGGCCAGGGCGTAATCGTCCATTGTCTTGCTCTTCATCTGAGGATCCACGATTCTCTCCAGGGCTATACCCATAGCCATGGTGCCTGTCCACCAGCCCCATGCGAAGATGGAACGCTCAAACCAGTAGGAAGGGCTGAGCTTCCTTCCAAAGTAGAACGTGATGCCAAATACCACGGCAACTCCCACCAGAACCAGGATCAGCAGAGGCAGCCAGTACTGAACAACCACGCCGAGTTTTATGGAAGCCACGCCGCAGGTAACCAGAAGATCCGTGAAGAAACTTCCCTCTCTCTGAATTGTCTTGTGGCTGACATAGCCGGTAACTTTTGTCAGGTCGAAAAGTTTCTTCAGAATCAGTCCGGCAACAAAGGCGCAGGAGAAAACAGGGAGTTCCAGCCCGTTGTACGGAGCCGGAAGGCCGCTGCACCAGTTCTTTACAGCAACGCTGAGCACATATCCCAGGAACGCCACCACAAACACAATGGCAAAGTGGAATGTCAGGTGCTCAATGGATATGGAAGAAGTTGTAGCCTCGCCGAGCGAATCCCTCTTGCCCTCCGGCAGAAGGCCCGTCCTCAGCTCTGGAGGAAGGTCTTTGAAATCGGCGATGAACTGGGTTTGCTTGTGCCTTGCGCCCCATTTGATGATGAAAAGCCCGAAGATAATGGCCATGATCACTCCAACCGTGGCGGTGGTCATGCCAAGGGTCATGGCATCGTCCCACTTGAGGCCGCCCTGGAGATTTTCAAAGGCGCTGCCGATGGCCGCTGCTGTTCCGTGACCGCCGTAAAAGCCCGTAGGAAGCATGGCTCCGAACGCGCTGTTAAGGTCCGGCCAGATGGTCTTGAAAAGATAGATTCCCAAAAGGCCCATAATGCCCCACTGCAGGAGCATACCCAGCTGCGCGTAAACCCACATAGGGCCCACGCGGGTTACAACCTCCTTGACGGAAGCCTTCTGGGCGGAGAACGGAAGGGTGGCGAAAACCAGGGCAATCAGAACGGCCGCGTATGAAGAAAGGTTTCCTGAAAACGGAATCCATCCAAGGCCGTGAGGCCCAAGCGCCAGGCCCAGCAGACCGGCAATCAGGCTTGGCGGGATAAACAGTTTCTGAACCAGTTTGACTTTAACCCTGATGAACTTGCCCACCAGCATAAGGGCAAACAGAAAGCCCATATCCACCAGGAACACCCACGGCGTAAAGCCCTGAAAATGGAAGAAATCGTTCATTGCCTAACTATTAAGACAAACACAAATATACAAAAATGCACAAGTTTTGCAGTATTTTTGAGACGTGAAAACTTCTGCCCGCATATACGGAGTGCTTGCCGTAGCAATGCTGCTGAGCCTTGTGCCCGGAGCGGGAGTTTTTGCCCAGGGGAGAGACACCATCAAAAAATCGCTGAGCGAATTTGAAAGGATTCAAAAAGACAAGCGGGCCATCGAGGAGAGGATACGCCGCCGCGAGGAAAGGATGCGCAAGCTGGAGATGGAAAAGGCAAAGGCGGGCATCACGACCGGCAAATGGTATGCAATGACCTACCAGGTGGTGGAAGGAGATACAATCTTCCTGGACCAGCTGCCGGCAATCTTCAAGTTCGCCCGGATGAAAGGAAACCGCAACCGACAGAACTGGAGGCAATACCGCCGCCTGGTCTATAACTTCAAGAAAACCTATCCATACGCCCTTCAGGCAAGACAAATCATCCAGGAAGCGGATAGCGTACTTGCCGTAAGCGACTTTACCGAAGCGGAAAGGGAGCGATATATAAATGAGTACCAGAAAAAACTCTTCAGGCAATTTGAAAAGCCAATGAAAGACCTCACGATTTCACAGGGAGGGCTGCTGCTCAAGCTCATCGACAGGGAACTTGGCCGCACATCTTTCTACATCATCCGCGAGTACAGGGGAAGACTATCCGCCGGCTTCTGGCAGACGGTGGCCCGCATATTCGGAAACGACCTCAAGAAGCCATACGACAAATTCGGGGAAGACCGCCAGGTGGAAGACCTGGTGATGCTGTACAATATGGGAGCGTTCGACTCCCTGTACTATTCAATGTTCACGAAATAGTTTTTTCTCGGCGACAAGTTCAGAAAACAGGCGTTTCCCTTTTCAGAGAAACCCCGTCAAAGACCATGTAGTCCGGATTGTGGATCCAGTCTCCCAATATTGAGAAATCTCCGCCTCCCTCCAATTGAACGGTTAATGGAAGATGATAGTGCCCGAAGATGAAATGGTCCGCCCTTTTCTCCCCCTTTTTCTCGAGATCCTTCTGGAAAGACCCCGCCCACGCAGAGCCATCCCTTTCTATGGCCTTTTTATATTCAGCGATAGTGCTTTCATTCTCGCTCTTGAAGTGAGTCAGGCGGTTCTGGCGGCTCCAGCCGTGCCCCAGAAGCATCGCCCACCTTGGATGCAGGGCGCTGAACAGCACCTGGAGGAACCTGCACTTGAAACACGCCTTCATGAACCTGTACATACGTGTAGAATGCCAGATGGCATCTCCGTGCCCGATGCAGAACCTCACTCCGTCTATATCCACAACAGATGGCTGAGGCAGAATGGTTACTCCTATCTCTTTCTGCAGATAATTGTAGGTCCAGATATCGTGGTTCCCGTTTATGAAAAAGAGCTTCACCCCGCGGTCGGCCAGACGGGCCAAAGCACCCAGGGTGCGGGTGAACTTTCTCGGAATAACGTCCTTGTATTCGTACCAGAAATCAAATATGTCGCCGAGGAGATATACCTGAGCGGTTTCCTGCGGCAAAGACTCCAGAAATGAGGCGAATTGCTTTTCCCTCAGAACCGGATCCTGATATTCCAGCCCCAGATGGGTGTCCGCTATGAAATAACTCAGGGCCATCTAGCCGATGCAATACGGAAGAACTATGCAGAGCACACCTGCGATGAAGCAGTAAACGGCAAAGCCCCAGAGTCTGAACTTTTTGAGTATCTGCACCATAGTTGTGCAGGCAAACAGTCCGGAGACAAAAGCCGCAACAAAACCGCACAAAACCGGAATAGAGAAGAAATTGCCCATATCCGCTCCACGCAGACCCTTGATTATCTCCAGGAAAGCCTCTCCAAGAATCGGAACTATCACCATAAGGAATGCGAACTGCGCTATTGATGTCTTCTTTACCTTGGACATCAGACCTGTGGCTATGGTTGCGCCTGAACGGGAAAGTCCCGGAAGCACCGCAAAGCTCTGGGCTACTCCTACCAGGAAAGCCTGCCAGTAGTTGATGCCGTTCTGGAGAGAGAAGATCTTGCGCTTCTCCGGGCCGGTCATCTCTTCCGTAACAGTCATCCTGTCCGCAATCTTCTGGGCCTTGTCCTCAGCGTCCTTGCCGTGCTTGAGATCCCTTACGGCGGAGATGATTTCGCACACAAGAAGGAGCACTGCCGTAACTATCAGCATAATGCCCACAACAAGAAGCCCGTTGCCTGTATGGCGGGCAACCCTTTCGGTATCGAAAATCCTCTCTACCCAATCCTTCAGCAAAAAGCCCACGAAGAGTATCGGAATCATGGAAACAAGTATCTTCAGGACATAGTCTTTCTCCTTGTTCATGCCTTTTGTCAAACAACCTTTTCCGATTCTGGATATAGGTTTCCAGAACACCACCAGGGTACTCAGCACCGTAGCCACGTGAACAGCCACGTCAAAGGCCAGGTTGCCTTCCCCGCTGATTCCCAAAGTTTCCTGCATTATGGTCAGATGTCCGCTGCTGCTGATAGGAAGGAATTCTGCAATTCCCTGAACCAGGCCCAGAATCAGACCATGCCACCATTCCATCATGTTATTGTTTCTTTACTTTAATAATCGAGACAGTTACCCCCACAGCGCCGGCTATGATTATGATTGGAGCAAGCACCAGACGCCTGAAACTGAATATCTCAGGTGAAAAACTGGAAGGATCCTGGCTTCCGCCGCCGCAAAGCAGCAGATATCCCGCAACCATTACCAGAAATCCCACAATCACCCATATCAGATTCTTCTTAGGAAGAGCGAAAAAACCTTTATTCTCGTCCATATATCTTACTTTCGCATTGTCAATAATTATACATCCTGTCCACGGACATGGAGGTCATCCTCCTTACTGTTACCAGTGTGCAGAAATAGCAAAGCAATATTCCCAGCAACAGCAGTCCGAGGCCGCAATATAGGAAAGATTCCGTTCCGATGATAGACCAGAGCTGCGGAATCTGTCTTTTTGCCACCACAACAAAAGCGTACAAACCGCCAATGGCAAGCAGTGCGCTAAGGGCTCCCTGAAGCACCGCATTCCCGAGGAAAGGTCTCTGGATGAAGGACCTTGTGGCCCCCACCAGCTGCATTGTCCTGATAGAGAAGCGGCGGGAAAAGATGTTAAGCCTTACCGTGTTGTTTACCAGCACAATGGAGATGATGGCCAACAGCCCCACAAAGAACGCAAATACGATTCCCACACGCCTGAGGTTACGGTTGATGGCGGATATCAGCCCCTCCTCGTACTTGATGTCATCCACCAGCGGATCCTCGCACAGTATCTCCTTCAGGCGGGCGATGCTGTCCGGCTGGAAATACTCGTTTTTCAGCTGAAGGTCCACGGAAGCAGGGATGGGGTTGGACTCGAAAATGTCCAGGAAATCCTCGCCGAGGAAATCCTTCATCTCCTGTGTTCCCCTCTCCTGGGTTATGAGCTCGGAGGCCGCTACCTGAGGCATCTGTGCCAGGTTCTGGGCAAACTGTTCCGCCTGGGAAGGCGTGGCCTTGTCGGTGAGCATGACAGACAGCTTTACGTTCTCCTTGAAATAGGCGGAAACCTTGCGGGCGCTCAGAAGGAGTATGGCAAAAAGCCCTGCGATGAAAAGCACCAGGGCGATGCTGATCACTGAGGATATGTAAGAGCGCCAAAAACGCCTTCGCAGAGTATTCTTTTCCTTCCTGTCCATATAGATACAACCGCCAAAGTTATAAAAATGAAGCAAGAGTTAAAAAATTTTGTTATCTTTGCATAAACTATTTTACGGATGAAAGCGCCTGTCAGGATTTTATACATCAGTTCGGAGATAACACCGTACATTCCGGAGAGCCCCGCAGCCCTTGCCGGCAGATATGTGCCGCAGGCCGCGCAGGAAAGCGGAATGGAAATACGTTCGTTCATGCCAAAATACGGCTGTATCAACGAGCGCCGCAACCAGCTCCATGAGGTAATCCGCCTATCCGGAATGAATATCGTGGTCAGCGATGTGGACAGGCCGCTTGTAATCAAGGTAGCATCCATTCCACAGGCCCGTCTTCAGGTCTATTTCATAGAAAACGAGGACTATTTCAAGAGGAAATTCATCTTCCGCGACGAGAAGGACGCCTTCTTCACCGATAACGACGAAAGAGCAATACTGTTTGCCCGCGGAGTGCTGGAAACCGTCAAAAAGCTCAGATGGCAGCCTACAATCGTCCACTGCAACGGATGGCTGGCCAACCTCGTTCCGCTTTACCTGAAGAGGGCTTACAAGGCTGACCCTATCTTTACAGACTGCAAGGTCATCGTCTCCCTCTATGACGAAATCGCCAAGGAACGTTTCAGCGGCAACTTTGCCAAAAAAGTCCTGATGGGCAACCTGAAGAGCACAGATGTGGAGCTTCTGAACACCCCTACTGGCATAAATCTTGCTAAACTTGCCGTCAAGTATGCAGACGGAGTAATAGCCGCCAGCCGCACTCTCAGCAAGGAGGTTCTGGATTTTGCCGCCAAGGAAAAAGTTCCTACACTCTCCTTCTCCGAGATAACAGCCGGTACAGATGCTGCATACGCCAACAGATACATTAAGTTTTACGGAAAATTTTTGAAAGAGTAATGCATTCAAGATTTCGTGCAGTTGCCTTATCCATTTCGATATCTCTGGCCCTTGCGGCCACTTCCTGCATAACTGTAGACAACACTTTAGGAGTCAATAACATTCCTGACGAATACGCCCTCAAACTTCAGACCGTCACCCTCCGGCTTCCTCTTCAGACCAGGATGATGGACAGTATGCAGAGCCTTAACACCAGCGCAGCCGTTCTGGGAGCTTTCCGTACAGAAGAGTTCGGTCTATCCTCCCACAGTTTTGCCACCAACTTCTATCATTACTCCACCAAGAGCGTAAACCTTGGAACAGACCGCAAGATAAAGCACATCTATCTTACGATGCAGAAATCGTCCTCGCTGATTCTGGACGCCAGCCAGGAGGGTCTTCCTCAGAACATCCACGTCTATCACATGAACCGGGTGGTGGACACAACCTACAAGTACAATTGCGACCTTAAGGACTCCGACTATGACCATACCCCTATAGACACAGGCGGAGTTATCTATACCGGAGGAGATACCCTGAGGATTTATCTGAAAAACAGCTTTGGGCAGAAAATCATTAACGCAACCAAGAGAGAGCTGGATTCTTCCGCGGTTTTTATGGACAAGTTCAAGGCACTGCTCTTTACTTGCGACTCTCCGGAAGAGGGAACTACCGGAGGAAGGCTTAATATTTTCAGCACAAGCAACGCATACGTTAATGTAACGTTCAACTTCCAGCCGACATGGGAAAGCGGCCTTGCAAGGAAAGATACAACCATTGTCCTGCCTCTTGGAGAAAACACCTACACCCAGAATTTCTCCACCTATTCATCCAAGCCTCTGGAAAATCCTAATCCGCAGGAATACATTACTGTAGAGGGTCTGGGAGGACTTAAAGCCTATACTGATCCTTTAAAACTGAAAGATAATCTGGACGAATGGATGTCCAAAAACGGTTATGACCCCAAGAAGGTGGTTATCTGCAAAGCAACCTACAAGCTACCTTTTGTTACGGATAAATCCAACGTGGATTTCATCAACAGATGCTTCCCGGCAACATTGTTCCCTAACTGCAGGGAAAAGGACACCAGCAGCCATTATTACTATTCTCCTCTTGAAGACGTCTATACAAACGGTAATCAGACCGGTAACGTAAACAGGTCTTTGAGCTGCTATACGGGAGACATTTCCAGCCAAATCCAGAAAATGTGCAACAAGGAAAGAAGCGAGATAGCCGCTAACTGGAAGAAATATGCAATGTGGTTCAGCGCCGTTGCGGAAAACACTACCAGCAACTATTACTCTTCTTCAACTACCACATCCTACACTCTGGACCGCACTTCCTACTCTGTAGCAAAGCTCAACGGCCCGCTTCACGAGAACCACCCTATCATTGAGATTGTCTTCGCCCTCCTCAACGACGAATAGCAATCCGTTAGGGAAAGCATAAAAAGAGAGGATGACCACAAGGCCATCCTCATTTCTTTTTGCTTGGAACGAAGTTCTTAGAACAGGAGTCTGAGTCCGAACATCATTCCCCAGGTTGAGCTGGTGGAAACCGTCTTCTTCCAGGAGTTTGAACTGTAGAAGTTATCTACTACGCTCATTGGATCGTTGGCGGTTGCACTGGCATTCAGCCTGAACTTAGGAACTCCACCGGTGTTGTTTACGAAGGTCAGAGGACGAAGGTTGTCGTAGCTCTGGTTGGTCATGCTTTTGTAAGCACCCCACTTCTTGTTCAGAAGGTTACCTACGTTCACAATATCCAGGCTGGCCTGGAGAGTGAATCTGCGGTTGGTTCCGAAGTTGGTGAAGATATCCTGCATAATCTTGAAATCCCATCTGTTGTGCCAAGGAGCAACGTATGAGAATCTCTTTGCATACTGTCCCTTGTGCTTGCGCAGATACTTGGTGTCGTTAACATACTGCCAGAAGGTGGACTCTGCCAGAGAAGCAGGAACGGTAACCTTATGGGTAACACCGCTGGCGTCTTTCCAGTTGTAAGTGTAGTCAACGAAGGTAATGTCCTTAGGATTTCCAGGGATGAACATAAGGTCAGCAGTGTAGCCGTCCTTGTTCATATCGTTGGAATAAGTCCAGTTGCATCTTCCCTGTGCGCTTCCGGTGTAGAGGAGGGAAACGGTGGTTGCAAAATGCTTTGCCCACTCGAACCTGTAGGAAATGTTGCCCACTACCCTGTGAGGAACTGCAAAGTTGGAGTAGCTCAGTTCAGGATCGTTGAGGTAATTGATAACAGGGTTGGAGCTCCATGCGGATGCTGCGGTAGAACCAGGGTTGGAAGTTACGTCCTTGGCAATAGTATAAGTGTAGGCGATGCTTCCGCTGAAGCCTCTGCTGGCGTTCTTGGTCAGCTGTGCGGTCAGGGAGTTCTGGAAGCCCTTGTTGGTGTTGGTCAGCAACATGGCGGAACCTACATTGCTGTTGATCTTCTGGGTTGTCCAGTAAGGTCTCATATCAGCTCCCGAATACATGCCTGCAGGGTACTCCATATTTATATTCTTCTGCATTACAGCGTTGATATCCTTTGAGTAGATTTCCTCAAGGGTCAGGACCATATTGTAAGGAAGCTCAAAGTCAACGGCGATGTTGCTTCTCCAAACCTGCGGCATGCGGAACTTCTTGTCAACCTCGCAAAGAGCAGGGCTGTTAGGAAGCTTGCCAGGGGTCGTAGGCAGAAGAGTAGGATGTGCTTCTATCTGCTTGCGGAAATCAGGGTTGAAGGTAATGTGGTTGTCTGCCAGAGTCTTTACACTGGTAATGGTAACCTCAGGAGACTGGATCATACCGGATCCGTTAGGCTGGTTGGTAAACCATACGAACGGAAGGAATCCGGTGAACAGGCCTGTACCTCCGCGAACCTGGATGCTGCGGTCTCCGAGAACGTCCCAGTTGAAGCCGATTCTTGGAGAGAAGGAAAATCTGCTCTTCGGCCACTTGCCGCTCTGGATGCTGTAGTTCTTCTCTGCAGTTCCGAATCCGTAGTGGTCTCTCCAGGAGTTGTTCCACTTGTTGAACTTGTATTCGTCAACCGCTGCATTGGTCTCAAGATCGTTGAGATAGAGAGGAAGCTCAGCCCTGAGGCCGTATATCAGCTTAAAGTTGTCTGAAGGTTTCCACTCGTCCTGAGCGTACAGGGAAACCATTCCGAATGTCAGCTCTACGCCTGGCATTTCGCCTGCGGTGTAAGCGTACTGCAAACCGAATGATGTAGGAGTTGCACCTGCATAGAATGCCTCCATACCGTCTGCGTATGTAATTCCCGTTGCAGGGTCCTTGGTGTTGTTATAGTCGTACCTGTAGTATGAAGTACCCTCTCTCATGTAGTTGTTCTTGAAGTACAGCTGATCGTAACCTGCACCAACGGTGATGTTATGGTCGCCGAGGGAGAATGTCAGGTTATCCTTGAAAGTGAGGGTGTTGTTCTTTACATCGTTGTTGTATGAGAAGAGCTCGTATCCGAATGACATGTACTGGTCTCCGCCCTTGTAGATATCAACGAACGGGAAGATGTCGGAATCGGAAGTTCTCTTGTCCTCTATCATGGTGTAGGAAGCCAGGAAGTTGTTGGAAACCTTGCCCCAGTTGGAGTTCAACTCGGCGGTTATACTTCTAACCGTATTCTCGAATCCGTACCATGCGTTCTGGAAAGCAACTGACTGTGCAGAGCTTCTGCCGGATCCTCTTGTACCAGGAGCGGAGGTAGAGTTTGTCAGGTTGTCTGAAGTTCCTACAACCTCGTTGTAACGGAGGGTGAACTTGCTGGCCTTGCTGATATTCCAGTCAATTCTTGCCAGGATCTTGTGGTTCTTCTCCTCGAAGTTGCGGAAGTTCTGGTAAGGGCCTGCCTCATATCCGTAGGTAGAGAGCAGATAATCGTGCATTCTCTGAAGGTCTGTAACAAGAGTTCTGGAAGTCTTGGTTGCCTGGTCTGCTGTTCCGGAAGTACCCGGCTCCCACGCGCCTGAAGGCTTGGTGGTCTTTTCAAGCTCGCCGCTTATGAAGAAGAAGAGTTTATCCTTTATGATAGGACCGCCGAGGGTTACGCCGAATGTCTGGGACTTGGAGTCGTGGGCACCTGTAACCTTGCTGTTTCCAACCTTGTCTCCAGTGAAGGATTTAGGCCTGAAATAGGTATAGACGCTTCCGGTGAAACGGTTTGTACCGCTCTTGGTAACAGCGTTGATGGAAGCACCGGTGAACTGGCTCTGACGGATATCGAACGGTGCCAGGTTAACGGTAATTTCCTCGATTGCATCCAGGGCGATTGGCTGAGCCTGTCCGCCAGGGAGAATCTGGGTGGTGCTAAGACCAAAGTTGTTGTTGAAAGCGGCACCGTCTATGGTAACGGTGTTCATTCTGTTGTCCCTGCCGCCGAAGGAGGTTCCGTTGGCCTGCGGAGTCAGCTTGGTGAAATCGGTAATACCCCTGCTGATGGAAGGGAGCTGGCGAAGCTGGGCAGTGCTGATGTTGGTGGAAGCACCATCCTTGTCTGAGTTCAGCATCGGATTCACATTACCGCCTTTTACAACAATAGCGTCCAGAGCGACAGCCTGCTCGGCCATAGTGATGTTGCGGACGAAGTTCTCACCCAGTTTCAGGTAAGCTCCGTCTGTCTTTGCATCGGCAAAACCGAGGAGAGTAGCTGTAACTTCGTAAGGACCGCCGACCCTCATGTTAGGGATACGGTAGTTACCGTTGTTGTCGGTAGTAGCGTAGTACTTTGTTCCAGAAGGAGTGTGCGTGGCAATCACGGTTGCACCCGCAACAGCACTTCCGTCCTTTTCGGTTACCTTGCCGCTCATGGAGGATGTGGTTACCTGAGCGTAAACGCTTGAGGCTACGAACATGCTCATAACCAGCAAGGCAAACAGCTTAATTGTTTTTTTCATAAAAATTAAAATATAAGGTTTTTGTTGTTGTTCAAATCAACAAGCGAAAATACAAAATGCCAAAGACATTCCCAACAAACATTCAAGGAAAAAATCCGCTTATTTCAAATAAATCACAAATTGTTTGCTTGATGTATAAAAATATGATACTTTTGCCGCCGATTATAAACACCGGTGGACGGATTTGACTGCTTGCAACCACGCTAAAAAATGCTAAAATCGTATCAGACAAATCCTCCGCCACAAACGGAGATTTTTTATTTTATGGCATACTTATTTACATCAGAATCGGTGTCCGAAGGACATCCGGACAAGGTAGCGGACCAGATATCGGACGCAATACTGGACCAGTTCCTCATCCAGGACGAGGACAGCAAGGTAGCTTGCGAGACATTCGTGAGCACGGGCCTCGTAGTTATTGGAGGCGAAGTTAAAAGCGAGGCTTACGTGGACATTCAGAAGACGGCCCGCGATGTGATAAACCGAATCGGCTACACCAAGGCCGAATACAAGTTCGACGGCTCCAGCTGCGGAATCCTCTCCGCTCTCCACGAGCAAAGCGACGACATCAACCGCGGAGTGGAGCGCAAGAAGGAAGAGGACCAGGGTGCAGGTGACCAGGGCATAATGTTCGGCTACGCCTGCAGGGAGACAGAAGACTTTATGCCTCTGCCTATATGGCTGAGCCACAACCTTCTTGTTACCCTCGCCGATATCCGCAAGAACTCTAAACTGATGCCTTACCTCAGGCCTGACGCCAAGAGCCAGTTTACCATCGAGTACTCTGACGACCGCAAGCCTGTCAAGGTGCATACCATAGTTCTTTCCACCCAGCACGACGAGTTCGGCAAGGATTCCGAGATGCTCAGGAAGATCAGGGAAGATGTTCAGAATATCCTTATCCCGAGGATGCTTAAAAAGATGCCGGAGAATATCAAAAAGCTCTTTGGCAAAGACTACAAGCTCTATGTGAACCCTACCGGAAAGTTCGTTATCGGAGGCCCTCACGGAGATACAGGCCTGACCGGAAGAAAGATAATCGTAGATACATACGGCGGAAGAGGGGCCCACGGCGGAGGAGCCCTCAGCGGCAAGGACCCGAGCAAGGTTGACCGCAGCGCTGCCTATGCCGCCCGCCATATCGCAAAGAACCTGGTTGCAGCCGGAGTCTGCGACGAGTGCCAGATCCAGATTTCTTACGCCATCGGAGTGGCAAGGCCTCTGAGTATCTTCATCAACACCTTCGGAACCTGCAAGGTGAAGAGAAACGGCAAGACCCTGACAAACGGCCAGATCGCCGAAGCGGTCGGAAAGCTCTTTGACCTGCGCCCAGC
>JAFYZX010000101.1 GCA_017548505.1 Bacteroidales bacterium
AGAATCTGCTGGACGAGATAGAGAAGAATATTTATACTAAGGCTCTGGCTTACAGAGATGAGCATATATTTAAGGTGGATACCTGGGAAGATTTCAAGACTCAGATCGAAAAGGGTGGTTTCCTGCTCTGCCACTGGGACGGAACAGCAGAGACCGAGGCAAAGATCCAGGAGGAGACCAAGGCAACAATCAGGTGTATCCCGATCGATTCCTGCGTATGCGAGGAAGAGGGCAAATGCGTTTACAGCGGCAGGCCTTCTCATCGCAGAGTAGTATTTGCAAGAGCATATTAACAGACACTAAGACAATAGATTAAGATATGGACAACGACCAGCCTTTGTCGCCCAACAAACAATTGGTTGAGGCGCTCAGTGGAAAATCCAACACCAAGTCCCTGATATTCGACAGGGCCCTGGAAGTCTTCAACAGCCTCAAGGAACTTCTGGCGGAAATCAGCAACGACCTGGACGAGGCTCTGGATGAGATCAAAGATTCCGGCACACCTCTCAGCCGCCGCGTGAAATTGGAGTACAGAGACAAGGGAAAACTGGAAGCCGAAGTGAGGTTCGCCGACGACGTTCTGGTGTTCAGCCTTCTTCCGGATGTTTACCAGTTTGACAGGGATCATGCCGTTTGGAAGAACCCTTACTCCACACAGGAGAAGTTCAACACTTACTGCGGAGTGATTACCGTCCACAATTTCCTCTACGAGTCAGTCAAGCTCAACCGAGACTGCGACCCTGGTTACCTGGTAGCCAGGCTGTTCATCAACCGCGAGGGTTATTTCTTCGTTGAGGGCAAGAGGCAGCCGAGAAACAAAATCTCCGATTTCGGAAAGGTGTCCCTGGACAAGAAGGAGCTCCGCGATTTTGTCGAGAACGCGATGCTCTACGCCATCAGCTTCGACCTTCTGGTTCCTCCGTTCGGGGACGTGAAGACCATCACCGTAGGAGACAAGGATTCTGACGACTACAGGATTCCTACCGGAAAACGCAACGGTTTCGGATACAATACAGACGATGTTCTGAATGACTAGAAGGCTCAACATATTGCTTTTGGCGCTGATCTTTGGCTTGTTCTGCCAGAGCGGATACTCCCAGGTGAAGATCGGATTCTGGGGAGACACTATCCGCAACAAGAAGGTGGAACCAATCCAGAGCGGGCTCAGCAAGGAGCAGGAACTGGTCAGGCTTATCGGCCTGAACTTCCCGACTCCTGAGCCTGACTATGGAGGGCCTTCTCCAAAGTTCTGGACCATAGGTCTTTACGACGAGCTTATCTTTTCCCAGGTTTCCCTTACCAACTGGGCTGCCGGCGGTAGCGGTTCCATTGCCTTCAATGCCTATATGAATGGCATGGCAAACTATGCCAAGGGCAAGATCTTCTGGGATAACCGTGCCCAGCTCGGCTACGGCTTTGTCCAGAATTACGATGTGGGCTACCGCAAGAGCGAGGACCGCATCATCCTGGACAGCAAATGGGGTTACCAGGCCTACAAGAAGATCTACTTCTCCGCCTTCATGAACTTCAAGAGCCAGTTCTCTCCGGGATTCGACTACAACAAGAACAACGAGGCCAAGATGAAATCCAAATTCCTCGCGCCGGGTTACCTGACTCTCGGTCTTGGTGTGGACTGGAAACCGGGCAACGGAAAGGTTTTCTCCCTGAACTTTGCGCCTCTTACCGGTAGTATGGCAATAGTTGCCGCAGACAGCGCCCTGAGGGTCAGGTACGGAAACAAGTACAACAGGCCTATCCGCTGGGAACTGGGTGCGCAGCTCAAGGCAGTCTTTTCCAAGGCCCTTACAAAGGACTTCAAGGTGGCATCCCAGCTCTCCCTCTTCTCGGACTACATGAAGACCCCTTCCAACATCGTGGTTTACTGGGATGTGCAGGCAGACTACACCCTCAACAAATACTTCAAGGCATCGCTGAGGACCAACCTCATCTACGACGACAAGATCAAGATTGCCAACAAGGAAGGGCATGAGGCCGCCCGGGTCCAGTTCAAGGAGATATTCGGCCTCAGTTTCTCCTACACCATAGGTACGTACAAGAAATGAGCGCAGTTTCTGAGAAGGTTGCTTCATTTCTGTCCCGGCAAAAGATTTCAGGTTCTTTGCTTCTGGCAGTCAGCGGGGGAGTGGATTCTTCCGTGATGGCTCACGCTATTTTTGAACTCAGGAACAAAATCAAAAGGATAGGGGTTGCGCATGTAAACTTCCATCTCAGGGGAGAAGACTCAAACAGAGACCAGGAGTTTGTACGGAATCTTTCTCAGCGATATGGATTTGAGTTCTTTACCGCTGATTTTGATACTCTTGCATACGCCAAAGAACACAAGCTCTCCGTGGAGATTGCCGCCCGGGAACTCCGTTACGGTTGGTTCCGGGATCTGGCAGAAAAAGAAGGCTTCGACCTGCTTCTAACTGCCCACAATGCCAACGACAATGCGGAAACTCTTCTGCTGAACCTCATCCGGGGAACCGGCCGCCAGGGCCTTGGAGCAATCCGCCCATACGGCCCGCTTGGGGACAACCTGTATGTGGCCCGTCCTCTTCTGGAGGTTGAGCGTTCAGAAATTGAAGAATATGCAAAGGAGAATAACCTCGAGTATTGCATAGACATAACCAATTCCCAAAACGAATACTCCCGCAACAAAATCCGCAACCAGGTTATCCCGCTCCTGCATGAAATCAATCCCGCAGTTGTCAGAACCCTGACAAAGGACATAGAACGTTTCCGCTCCATAAACAGTGAACTTGACATTTTCTGCAGAGAAAAACTGAAGAATCTTACTTTGGAACAGACGGACAGGTGTCCTATACTCAGTTCTCTGTCAGAGGAATATGTCATATTCCGCGTTTCTTTGGATAAACTGAAGGAAACCGGGAATCCGGATTTCTGGCTATCTGAATTATTTCGCTCTCACAAAATTCCGCTGAGCGAAGACGCAATTGACAATATCGTTTCAGCTCTAAATACTGCAGATGAAACATCTCTGACAATACCGATGTCTTCCCATACTGCTACTGTAGAGAGGGGAGTGCTGATCCTTTACGATACATCTTTCAATGACTGTGATTTTAACCCCGTCCAGATTGATGCTTGCGGAAGATATTCTTTTGGACCTTATTCAATAAAGTTGGAAGAAACGGATGCAGAAGGGTTTGATATTCAGGATGCAGTAAGGAAAGGTCTCAGCGTGCTTGATGCTGAAAAAGCTTCTTTCCCGTTGACAGTAAGCACAATGCAGCCAGGCGACAGATTCTCTCCGTTTGGCCTGAAGGGAGGCAAGAGCGTGGCTGATTTCCTCAACTCCAGAAAAGTTGACCTTTTGTTCAAGAGCATCATCCCTGTAATAAAAGACAAGGACGGAAAGATTGTTTGCCTTCCGTCCCTGGAAATCGATGACCATTTCCGTGTCACATCGCAGAGCAATAGAATCCTTATTGTTTCCGCCTCTTTAAAATAGCCTTACCCTTATCGGTGAGATAATACTTCTGCCTAGGATGCCGCGGTGATTCAGGGTAAAGCATCGCTATAACACCTTCGGTTAGAGATGGCTTTAAGAAAGTGCCGATGAAGTGAACACGATCTTTAAGACCTAATGCCCGAACCATTTCTTTTGTAGACATTTGTTTTTCTCCAACAGCATAAGCTAACCTGTGAACATTATCGACTTTTGAACTTGTTGGGTACTTGTTGGGTACTTGTTGGGTACTTGTTGGGTCTGCGATGTTTGGCTGGACTGTCCATTCCACTGTAGGATGGATGTGGAGATAGCGGCTTCTCAGATCCCATTTCTGGCCATTGAGGAGATTCTGGAAGAAGCGTTCAAGATACAGGGTGGTTGAGGCGATGCCCTTTGGATTATTGTTGTAATTGGCTCTAACCAAGGCATTACGGAAATACCAGGAATGCTTTGCAAACATTTCGTTGTTTACCTGGAATCCCCGTGATTGCAGATACTTTATCGCGAATACGGCAGTAGCCCTGGTGTTGCCTTCCCCGAAAGGATGAATCTGCCACAGACCGGAAATGAACTTGGCCAGATGAGAGATTGTCTGATTGATATCCAGGTGGGCATAGCTGAAAGCTTTCTCTTGCTGAAGATCGTACTCCACGGCACGTTTGATATCGGTAGCAGGGACATATAGAACAGTATCCCCCTCAAGCACCCACTCCTGTTTTGTGATGTTGTAATCCCGGATTCTTCCGGCAAACTTGAAAACCCCTTCGAATATTCTCTTGTGGATGCTCACAAATCCTGGAAGAGAGAAGGCAAATGTCTTTTCTTTCAGAATCTTGGCTATATTCGCCGATGCCTTGTCCGCCTCTATTTGGCTGCTGTCCGAATTACGGTTTTCCCTGGCGTTGTAATAGGAAGTGATAAGCTTTTGTACCTGGTCAATCGTAATGTCTCCCTCGATGTTCCTTTTTGCTATCTGTTTAAGGTAATCGGATGTCTTCAATCCGTCAACATCCTGGAGGCCGATGGCAGTACGCCAGATTTCGGCCTTCTCTTTTTTGCCGGGCTCCCCCTGCCGGAGATACTCGTCAAAATTCAGGATATGGACATCTTTACCTTTTGCCATTTGCTAGTAGGAGATCTGGAGAGTGTAAGGCATTCTGGCGTAGGTCTTCACGCCCTTGCTCTTCTGGAAATCTTCTGCCAGTTCGCTGAGATTGGACTTGCCGAAGAACTTGTTTATCAGGGCGTTCTCTTCTGACTGGCCTGTAAAGCTCTCCATCAGGAGTTCCATCTGGGTCTTTACCTTAGGATACTCTACAACCTTGAATTCGGAATAGTCTGCATCGCGGTAGTTGTTGTCAGGATCCTTGCCAAGGGCGATGCAGGCAGCGTATTTGATTGCATCCTCAATGCCGCCGATCTTGTCCACGATGCCCACTTCAACTCCCTGGGTACCAGTCCATACTCTTCCCTGTGCAATTGAATCAACCTCTGCGATGCTCATCTTCCTTCCGTCTGCAACAATGTTCATGAACTTGTCGTAGATGTGCTCGACGAGCTTCTGGTTGTAGGCAACCTCCACTTCATCCAGAGGACGGGTTCCGCTTGCCATTGTAGAGTGGCGGTGGGTGCCGATTTCAACAGGATTGATCTTCAGGTGCTTCTTGAGGCCATCGCCGTAATTTATTGCAAGAGAGAACACTCCGATAGAGCCCGTAAGGGTTGTTTCGTCCGAGAATATCTTCTGTGCCTGTGCGGAAATCCAGTATCCGCCGCTGGCTGCATACTCTCCGAAGCTGCAAACCAGAGGCTTGGCCATAGCCAATGCCTGGAGCTCTTCCCTGATAAGCTCTGCGGCCTGAGCATCTCCACCAGGAGAGTTGACTCTAAGGACTACCGCATCTATGCTGTTGTCCTTTGCAATCTTGCGTATCTGCTTGACAATCTTGCTGGAAGCGATTCCACTGCCGGTCTGGGCGATTTCTCCCTCCGCATACAGGACAGCCACTGTTGCCTTGCCCTTCAGAGAAGGAGTCAAGGTCTTTGCGTATGAGGAGAGGGTTATGACATTGAGGTCGTCCTCCTTCTCAACACCTGCCAGGGCGCAGATCTTCTGCACATATCTGTCTGTTGTAAGTGCGGAATCCACAAGAGAATACGTCATTGCACTCTCACCGTCGCCGATCTCGAGATTATCAATTGCGTTGTTGAATTCATTGATATCTATTCCTCGGCTTTGGCAGATTCTTTCTGAGAAACTCTTCCAGATGGAATTCAGCATCTCCATATTCTGCTGGCGGTTCTCAGGGCTGATATCGTTCTTTATATACTGCTCGGCGGCAGCCTTGAATTTTCCGTGGCGGATGAGCTGGAAGTTAACTCCCAGCATATCCAGAGCGTCCTTGAAGAACAGCATGCTTCCGCCCAGACCGGTAAGGGAAATCATACCGTCCTGGTGCATATAGATCTTGTCTGCGGCGCTGGCAACGAAATAGCCTCCGGTGGAGTAGTTCATTCCGTAGGCAACCACAGGCTTGCCGCTGGTGTGGAACTTCTCGATTGCGTTCCTGAGCTCTTCCAGGGCGGAAACACTGCTTGTGCCGGTTCCCTTGTCGGTGATCAGGAGCATGGAAATCCTGTCATCCGTGGCGGCTTTTTCAAGAGCTTTCACGGCATCGAAGATACCCAAAGAGGCCTGAGGCATGCTTACGAAAGGAATGGACATATCGCCCCCCATTCCCTCCTGGGTTCTTTCTCCATAGGTTTCGGAGAGGTCTATCTTAAGAATCGAATTGGATTTTACGGACGGACCGGTTTGTCCTCCTCCGCCTGCAGATGCGGCAATTGCGCCAATAAGCATGAAAAACAGGAGAAGGTTGAGGATCATGGCCACAAGACATCCCAGAAGTGCGGCCAAAAAGGTTTTCCAGAAATTCATATCGTTGTGTTTTTAATATTTGTCTCTAATAAGACGTAAAGGTAGGGCAAATAACTACAAAAACAAAGTATTTATTATATTTGTATGATAGGATAAAATCACATTCCGGAAGATTATGAAAAGAGTATTTCTCCTGCTTGCCTTTGTGTGCGCAACCGTTTCGCTGACCGCTCAGAAACATATCAGAATCAACTATGTGGGATATCTCCCCAAGAGCGTTAAAGTAGCCGTTTATTTTGAGGAAAAGAGTGTGGACGCCCCGCTTACGGATGTCGAAAAGCTGGCAGTTCAGGTGAACACCTCCGGGCAGACCGCCTGGACCAGGAAGCCGGGATCAGTATCAAAGGACAGGATCCCTGTTACTTCAGACGCGGGGGGTGAAGAGTTTGTTGTCTTTGACGCTGTTACTGACCTTCCGGCATTTACGGGAAAGGCCAAGCCTGCAGATCCTTCCAAGTGGATTATGAAAGAAGCGGCCCGCCTTGATTTCTCTGAACTTCAGAAGCCGGGAGGATATTATATAAGATTCATGGGTACATATTCTCCGGTTTTCAAGATTGGGGCGGATGTGTATGACGGGGCGGCAGACCTTCTGCTTTTCTATATGAGGCAGCAGCAGTGCGGCTACAATCCGTTCACGGACACTCTCTGCCATCAGCTGGACGGTTATATTGTGGACCATCCTGAGCGCAGCGGGGAGAGGATAGATGTCCGGGGCGGATGGCACGACGCTTCCGATTACCTTCAGTATCAGACAACAAGCGCCACCGCAACATATCATCTGATGTTTGCCTGGAAATGGATAGAAGACAAGAGCATATTCAGAGACCGCTATCAGGCAGACGGAAAGCCGGGAGCAAACGGAATCCCTGATATTCTGGACCAGGCCCGCTGGGGACTGGACTGGCTGGTGAGGATGAATCCTGAGGACAGGGTGATGTTCACCCAGATCGCCGATGACAGAGACCACATAGGATTCAAGCCACCGCAGTTCGACACAGCTGATTACGGATGGGGCGAGGGCAACGGAAGGCCTGTGTACTATCTTACCGGCAAGCCTCAGGGAATGGGCAAGTTCGGCAAGAACCGCACTACAGGAGTTAGCTCTGCTGCGGCAAAGTTCGCATCCTCTTTCGCTCTTGGAGGAGAAGTTTTCTCAGCGATTGATCCGGACTTTGCAAAGAAGATTGCCGCCAAGGCTCCGGACGCATACGAATATGCTAAGGAGATTCCCGGCAACACCCAGACAGCCTGCTATGTTTCCAGATATTTCTACGAGGAGGATACTTGGGTGGATGATGTCGAGCTTGCCGCAGCTACATTGTATGAAACTACTAAAATACCTGCATATCAGGAAGAAGCAGACTACTACGGAGAGCAGGAGCCTGTTTCTCCGTGGATGGAACTCGGAAGGGGACGGCACTACCAGTTCTATCCGTTCATAAATCTCGGACACTTCCTTCAGGCAGAAAGCGGAGACGATGCCGTCCGCCTGAAATACACCGAGTTTATGAAGGAAGGTCTTCAGGATTTGAGAGACAGAGCTGCCAATGAACCATTTATGCACGGCATTCCATACCTGTGGTGCTCAAATAACCTCACTAGTGCAGCAGTTACCCAGGCTCAGCTTTACAGAAGGCTTACCGGAGACAATTCATACGAGGAAATGGAAGCTGCTTTGAGGGACTGGCTCTTCGGATGTAACCCTTGGGGAGTTTCTATGATAATCGGCTATCCGAAGGGAGGCTTCCTGCCGACCGATCCACATTCCGCTTTCACGCTGGAGCACAGGGAGATAACCGGTGGTCTGATAGACGGACCGGTATATAATTTCATCTTCTCGTCCAGAGCGGGCGGCGGACTCCGTCAGCCGGACAAGACTCCAGCCCTCAATCGTGGAATTGCTGTCTATCACAACGATATCGGAGACTATGCGACCAACGAGCCTACAATGGACGGAACAGCAGGCCTGACTTATTACTTTGCAACTCTGGAACAGGAGGGTAACCGCCAGAAGAAAGAAGTTGAACCGTCTATCGCCAACGTTGTAAAAGACCGTTACGGTGCTATCCGAAGAATAGATCCTTCCAAGAAGGAAATCTACCTGATTTTCTCGGCTGACGATATGTTCAACGGTGGAGAAAAAATCCTCCAATCGCTGAAAAAAGAAAAGATAAAGGGATCGTTCTTCTTCACGGGTAATGCTCTCCGCAAGCCTGAATTCCAGGATATTATCCGCCAGATTGTGGATGAGGGCCATTATGTAAGCGGCCACTCAGACAAGCACCTGCTCTATGCTCCTTGGGACGGCAATCGCGATTCTATGCTCATTTCCAAAGACAGTATTCTCACCGATATACGCCTCAATGCTAAGGAACTGGAAAAGTTCGGCATACTGCAGAGCCAGTCAAAATGGTTCCTGCCTCCTTACGAGCATTACAACACGGAGTCTGTAAACATCCTGTCCAGAGCCGGTTACAGGATAATTAACTACACTCCTGGAACCGCCACCCCTGCGGACTACACAATCCCGTCGATGAGCAGTTACACAACAGCCCAGACTCTTATAGACCGCCTCTATGCCTTTGAGCAGAAGAACACCCTTAACGGAGCCATCATACTCATACATCCGGGCATCGAGCCAACCCGTCCTGAAGGCGAAAGGCTCTACAACCGCCTCAGGGAAATCATCACCTATCTGAAGAAGAAAGGCTACACCTTCAAAACCTTCAAAGACCTTGATTGACAATATGTTTAAGATAGTAGACAAGAAACAGCTGACGCCACTGATATACTCCCTGTGGGTGGAAGCCCCTAGGATTGCCTCAAGCGCAAAGCCAGGGCAGTTCCTGATTGTCCGCACAGGCGAGAACGGGGAGAGAATTCCGCTTACCATCTGCGATTATGACACTGAAAAAGGCACTGTCAGAATCGTAGTCCAAATTGCAGGAGTCTCCTCAAACAAAATCTGCCGTCTGGATGTTGGGGATTGCCTCACCGATGTAGCAGGTCCTCTGGGCAAACCATCTGAATTCATGGATATTCCAGAGGATGACCTTAAGAATAAACGCTACCTGTTCGTAGCAGGTGGAGTGGGGTCCGCTCCAGTATATCCCCAGGCAAAATACCTGCATGAAAGGGGAGCGCACGTAGATGTGATAATCGGCGCCAGGAACAAAGACCTTATCATAATGGCAGACGAGATGCGGACGGTTTGCACCAACCTCTACATCTGCACGGACGACGGCAGCCTCGGCGAGAAGGGCGTTGTCACCATCCTGATGGAACGCCTCTGCGCTCCAACCAGCGAAAATGTTCCTGTCGGTGCCCAAAACGGGACGACAGGCGCAAAAATGGCCGAAAACGTTCCTGACGGTGCCCAAACCGGGACGACAGGCGCAGTGCCGTATGATATGTGCGTGGCAATAGGCCCTATGATAATGATGAAGTTTGCAACGCTTACGGCAAAGAAACTGGGGCTTCCGATCACCGTGAGCCTCAACACTCTGATGGTGGACGGAACGGGAATGTGCGGAGCATGCAGGGTGAGCGTTGGGGGCAAGACGATGTTCGCCTGCGTGGACGGCCCGGAGTTCAACGGCTACGATGTGGACTTTGACGAGGCCCTCCGCCGCCAGACACTTTACCGCACGCAGGAACAGCAGGCAAACGCCGCCGCAGGTTTAGATCTAAGAAGATAGTTATGGCAAACAAGATAGACAGAGTTCCGGTCAGGGAACAGGACCCTAAGGTAAGGGCGACAAACTTTGAAGAGGTATGCTACGGCTATAATGCCGAGGAGGCTCAGCTGGAGGCCTCCAGATGCCTTAACTGCAAGAAGCCCAGGTGTGTGGACGCATGCCCTGTAGGCATAAACATACCGGCATTTGTACATCAGGTTCTGGATGGAGACTTCAAGGGAGCGTACGATACAATCAGCCAGGACAGTTCTCTTCCTGCAATCTGCGGAAGGGTTTGTCCGCAGGAAACCCAGTGCGAGGGAAGCTGCATCCTTGGAGTCAAGGGGCAACCGGTTTCAATCGGCAAGCTGGAAAGGTTTGTCGCCGATTATAATCAGGATCAAACTCAGGAAGCCCATATAAAAGGTTCAGATGTTAAAGTTGCGGTTGTGGGAAGCGGGCCTGCAGGACTGGCGTGTGCATCGGATCTGGCAAAACTGGGCTACAGCGTTACTGTGTTTGAAAGCCTTCACAAGACGGGCGGAGTGCTTACGTATGGAATTCCTGAGTTCAGGCTTCCCAAGAAGGCGGTCGTTGAGAAGGAATTGGATAAACTCAAGGCTCTTGGAATAAAGTTCGAGACGGATGTTTTTGTTGGAAGGACAGTTACCATAGACGAGCTAATGGACAAGGAAGGATTCAAGGCGGTATTTGTAGGAACTGGTGCCGGACTTCCTATGTTCCTGGGCATCCCGGGAGAGAACCTCAACGGAGTTTTCTCTGCCAACGAATATCTTACCCGCAATAACCTTATGCAGGCATTCAGCAAGGAAAGCGACACTCCGATTTTCTGGGCAAGGAAAGTTTGTGTAGTAGGCGGAGGAAACGTTGCGATGGATGCTGCGCGCACGGCACTCAGGCTCGGGGCTGAGGTGACGATAGTCTATCGCAGAACAGAAAAGGAACTTCCGGCACGTGCAGAAGAAGTGCATCACGCAATGGAAGAAGGAATCAAGTTCCAGATGCTGACAAACCCTGTGGAGGTGCTCGGCGATGAAAACGGATGGGTTCGGGGAATACGCTGCATACGTATGGAACTCGGCGAGCCGGATGAGAGCGGAAGGCGTTCTCCTATTCCAATACAAGGCTCTGAGTTCGAGATAGAAACCGATGCTCTGATAGTGGCTCTCGGAACCAAGATTAACCGCCTGATAGCGGACACAACTCCAGGTTTGGAAACAGACCGCAAGGGAAGGCTTCTGACTACGGAAACCGCCACCAGCCGCAAGGGAGTCTTCGCAGGCGGAGATGTCGTAACCGGAGCCGCAACGGTAATCCTTGCAATGGGTGAGGGAAGAAAAGCCGCTGCCGCCATTCACAAGTATTTGACTTGTAGCGAGCAGTGAAACTATCCAATGTTCAGGGATTACATTTATATTTGCAATTGATTATGCCAACAATATTTATAATATTCGGTTTCATTTTTAAGTTCTTTTCTGACGACCATGAACCAATACATGTTCACGTGCTGAAAGATGGACATGAAGCAAAATACAATATTGAGCCAGAGGTAACTCAAGTATTTAACCATGGTTTTAAGAAACATGAGTTATCTTTGATAGAGGGTATTATAGAAGAAAATTCCAACGTTATTAAGGAACGTTGGAAAGAATACTTTAAGAAATAGCAGATGGAAAAGCATTTAATAAAGAGAGTTTGGGTGGATGACAAGAATGTGTATGCCGAGACTAAGGATGGTCTTGTGGCAAGTTATCCGTTTGCGATTTGGAAAAGATTAAGAGAAGCTACCAAGGAGCAAAGAGAAGATTTTTATCTTTCATACACTGGTATCCATTGGCCACAAATAGATGAGGATTTGAGTTTTGAAGGTATGTTTAATAATGCTGGTCTTTGTGAACGCACATTGCGAGAAGATTCTGTTTGTTATATTAGACAAGAGGATAAAGAATAGTTTTTTTGATTTTAAAATATGGCACAAGTACAGAAACCAAGTATTCCGAAAGGCACCCGGGATTTTTCTCCGGAGCAGATGGCCGGAAGGAATTACATATTCGATACGATCAAGAGCGTTTTCAAGCAGTTTGGATACAAACCGATAGAGACTCCTTCCATGGAGAATCTTTCCACTCTTCTGGGCAAGTACGGAGAAGAGGGAGACAAGCTCCTGTTCAAGGTCCTCAACAGCGGAGAGGCGTTCGCGGGCATCAACTCCGAGGATTTGAACGCCGGAAGCAACTCACTGAGCCTCAAGGTTTGTGAGAAGGGTCTCAGATATGACCTCACCGTTCCGTTTGCAAGATACGTGGTGCACCACCGCAATGAAATTACCTTCCCGTTCAAGCGCTATCAGATACAGCCGGTGTGGAGAGCAGACCGTCCGCAGAAGGGCCGCTACAGAGAGTTCTATCAGTGCGACGTTGACGTTATCGGAAGCAAGAGTCTTCTCAACGAACTGGAACTTGTTCAGATTGTAGACAAGGTATTCGGAAAGTTTGGAATTAACGTCTGCATAAAAATCAACAACCGCAAGATCCTTGCAGGTCTTGCAGAAGTGATGGGCTTCCCTGAAAAACTCGTGGAGATCACCATCGCGATGGACAAGATAGACAAGATCGGGCTTGAGGCCGTGAAGGAAGAAATGCTTGCAGAGGGCGTAGACGAGAAGGGCTTCTCCATCCTTGAACCTGTACTCACTTTCAACGGCACCACACAGGAGAAGATCTCTCTCATCAGCGATGTTGTAAGTGCCAGCGAGACAGGCCGTAAGGGAGTTGAAGAATTGAAGACTTTGTTCAAGTATATCGGCCAGGCAAACATATCCCAGAAAGTGGAAATCGACCTTTCACTTGCAAGGGGACTGAACTATTACACGGGTGCAATCTTTGAGGTGAAGGCCCTGGATTTTGCAATCGGCAGCATCTGCGGCGGCGGACGTTACGATAACCTTACCGGCATCTTCGGTCTGCCTGATGTTTCAGGAGTTGGAATATCTTTCGGCGCAGACAGAATCTACGATGTTCTCACATGTCTAGACAAATTCCCGAAGGAAGCTATCGGCGGAACAAAAGTCCTGCTATCAAATATGGACGAGGCTTCCGTTTCATACCTTCTTCCGCTTGCAGAAAAACTCAGGGAGAACAATATCAACTGCGAGGTATATCCAGACTCAAGCAAGCTCAAAAAGCAGTTTGAGTATGCGGAGAAGAACCGCATTCCGTTCTTCATTATTGCCGGAGAGTCAGAGGCTCAAGCGGGAACAGTCAACATCAAGAACCTGGAGACCGGAGAGCAGACCACCCTCCCTGTTTCCGAGGCCATATCCTTCTTCCTGTAAAGAAAATTTGGAAATTCGGAAAATTGTGTATCTTTGCAGTCCATTACCGCGGGGTAGAGCAGTTGGTAGCTCGTCGGGCTCATAACCCGGAGGTCGGATGGTTCGAGTCCTCCCCCCGCTACCTAGAGACGCCAGGCATTCAGTCTGGCGTTTTTTCTTTAGGCACTCTTTTTGCAGTTAAGCTTTAATGTTACATTTTTGTTAAAGAAATTTGCATTTATAAAATATGTGTGTAAATTTGTCACCGTTTTGCGTTTGTGGGGTCTTAGAGATTTATGCAGAACAAAGACAGCGCTATACGATTCAAGTACTGATTATATTGATTACGGTTCCATTTATCGGATATCAAATAAAAAAAGATATTCGTAGGTGGATTTTTTTATAGAACATTGTCAAAGGTTAAACGGGGGGGGTAAAACGCTGATAGCGAGTGAGATAGAAGAGAAAGAAGATTAGACGGAATGAATAGGATATCACATAAACTTGCAAATGCTGCAGTTGCGGCATTGGTGCTTTTGTTGTTTGCCGGAACATCTTACGCTCAGGATGTGAACAAGGTGCAGCAGCCTTCTGAAGACTGGAACCATGGTGCATCTGTCCGCACCAATCTTTTCTATGCGGGCAGCGGTACTCCTAACCTTGGGCTGGAAGTTCCAGTTAGCAAGCACTTCAGCATTGGCGGAAATTTTGGTCTGAAACCATGGCCTAGGTTTCTTGCTTGGGATAACGACAAGATGAAGGAGAAGAAGTGGAAACATCTTCTTGCAGTTCCGGAATTCCGTTACTGGAGCAAAGAGGTTTACACCGGCTGGTTCTTTGGTCTGGATCTGGTTTACACTCACTACAACGTTGCTGCTGTAAAGTTTCCTTTTGGTATGTACAAGAAAGTGAGAGACAGCCGCTTGGAAGGAGACTGGATGGGCCTTGGCCTGTTCCTCGGCCACAGCTGGTGGCTCAACGACAGATGGCGCCTGGAACTTGAGGCCGGCGCTGCTCTTGGCCACAACGACGCCAAGCAGTTTGAGTGCGGCTACTGCGGAACGGAGATTGGCAAGGACAAGGGCTGGGGCGTAGTTCCAAAGCTGGGCCTCAACCTTGCATACAACTTTGCTAAGCGTCATCCAATGGAGGATGTGGTAATCAGGATCCCTGAGCCAAAGGCTCCTGCAAAGGTTGCAGAGCCGGCTCCGTTTGCTCCTGTCCTGAAGGATGTTACGCCTAAGAAGGGTGTAGCGGATGAACTGGCATTAACCAACTACTTCCTCAAGCCGATCGCTGAGTACAAACCTTATTCTCCTGACCGTGTCCTCAGAAAGGAAAAAGAACTTCTCTACGTGAACTTTGAGGTTGGCAAATCTCAACTCAAATACAACTACCGCAACAACGCGGATATTCTGGACAAGATCATAGATGTTACCGGCACCGTAATGAAGGATGCCCGCCATCAGATGGCAAAGCTCCAGATTATTGGACTTGCTTCTGTAGAAGGCTCCAACGCCACCAACATCAAGCTTTCAGAAAACCGTGCCCTGGCTCTGAAGATGTATATCCAGAACAAGCTTCCTATTCCGGATGAATTGTTCGATATCAACGCCGGTGGCGAGGCTTGGAGCGAGTTCAAGGACCAGGTTAACGATCTTGTTCTAGAAGGCGGTGGAAATAATCTTTCCAAGTCTGAGCTTGAGCAGGTTATGGATATCATCAACACAGAATCCGATCTGGACAGGAGAGAAAACAAGATCAAGGCTTTGAACGGCGGCAAGACATTCCCTAAACTACTGAAGGCTTTGCTTGCAGACCAGCGTAACTCCGGTTATCTGACCATTTACTTTGACTATGTGGACGATACCGCCAAGGTGATCAACAATTCAATTGACCTCCTGGAAAACGGCAAGGAAAAGGAAGCACTTGATGCTCTCGAGAAGGTTTCTGACGATCCAAGAAGCGCTAACGCTCTTGCAACTGCCCTTTTCATGAACGGAAAAGAGTCTGAGGCTATTGATCTGCTCAATAAGATTATTGCCAAGGGCGGAGAAGCCGCCAAGACTGCACAGCAGAATCTCGACTCCATCAAGAAGTATCTGCAGCAGAAGGCTGAATATGAGAAATACCAGAAAGATGTAGAAGAATACAACCGCCAGATGGAAGACTACAACAAGAGAGTCAACCAGCTGAAACAGGTTAGCAATTAGGAAAATAACAGAAAAGAAAGAGATAAAAAATCCAAAATAAAACACAACATTTATAATCAACAAACAATTCAAACAGCATTACTATGAAAACTGTTTTCAAATTTGCCCTCATGGGCTTCGCTGCTTCTCTGCTTGTGATGGGTTGCTCTAAGAGCGATACCACTCCAGAGGACAATCCGAACTATGACAGCGAAAAGAATGTGGTTAACACCAGCTTCGTTTTCAACGTCTCTACAGGTAACACTCCTGTGACCAAGATGACTGATGCTAATACTCAGGCAACTGGTGGTTTCCTCGGTATTTCCAACGCTCAGCTCTTTTCTTACAAGCTGACTAATGACGGAGAGTGGGTTGCTACTGCATCAACCGCAAACAAGACCTATAGTCTTGGTGCCGTTCTTGCTGCAGGTGCAATTGACGGAACTACTAATTCC
Organism: Bacteroidales bacterium; assembly: GCA_017548505.1. Taxonomy (GTDB): domain Bacteria; phylum Bacteroidota; class Bacteroidia; order Bacteroidales; family UBA932; genus Egerieousia. Next base: position 16,075 of record JAFYZX010000101.1, read on the forward strand.
AACAAAATTCTTGAGCTTGCACTTCCTGTTGGAACCAATACCCTTATGTTCTGGGGTAAGGCTCCGGATGGAGATAAAAATGCTAATGGCAAGATTACCTTTAGCGCAGCCAATGCAGACATTTCCAATCATGCTTTTGGCCTTGTTTCAAGAGTAGCTGACGCTTCAGCTGAAGCAACCGCTCTTGGCCATTGGGAGGATATGATTGTTAAGCTGGTTAATGCAGCAGTTGCTACAAGCTTCTCAGCTGCCGTTGGTGATGTTACTTGGGGAACCGAAACCAATACTTCAGCAATAAGTGTTAATTGGAGCGACTATGCAACTGTTAGTGGCACAGCTATTTCTGAAGCCACTGCTTCTCCAGTGGATGGTAATCCTTTGCTTCCTTCCGAAGAAATTCTTGCTAAGGCATTTGTTGCTTTCAATAAGGTTGCTTCTACTGAAGTCCGCGCTGGTTCCGGCCCAGATGTAATCTATATGATGAGTCAGCTTTACAATTCAATTCATAAACTTGTAGATGACGCTCAGTATACTCCAACTTCCTATACAGACTATGTTGTTACAAAGAAAATTGCCAAGGCTATTGAGGATAACCTCCTGAAGATTGTTACTACTGCTGGTGCAGCTCAGCCAATTGCAACTCTTCAGTCTAATGCAGGTGTTAGCTATTCAGATGTTACCGGCGACCTTGCTAACTTCCCTAGCAATCTGGATCTTCCTAACGGAGCCGTACAGCTGGATGTTACCCTCAGCACAACTGCTCCTAAAGCAACTTGGGCATACAAGTCTGGAGTTACCACTATTATTTCTGGTACTTCAAGCAATGTTAACAGCTATATGTATCCTGCAGAGCTTTGCTACTTTGGCAACAGCCCTATCCGTGTAACCGACGAAGAGGTTAAGGCTTCTGAATATCCTGATGGAGTTGCAAATTGGGATGCTGATGGTAGCTGGACTTCCAAGAACTGGTCTAATACTGCTGCTCACGTTCTTTCCAGCACCCGCAGTGTTGCTATGAAGTACAACATCAACTACGGTACTGCTCTTCTTAAGACAAATGTAGAATTTGCATCTGGTGTAACTAAGCTTGAGGACAACAATCAGCATTTCAACCCAAGCGAGAACAACAAGCAGATTGATGCAGCAACTGGCAAGTTCACCCTTACCGGTATTCTTGTAGGCGGTCAGGCTAAGGAAGTTGGCTGGGACTATCTCCCTAAGGCAACTACCTTCAGCTATACCATTTATGACAAGGCAATTGTAAGCAGTGCAGTTCCTACCACAGATCCTACTTACACTCTTGTTTGGGATAACTACAATTCAACTCTTACAGGAGATCAGCAGGAAGTTCTTGTAGCTCTCGAGTTCACCAACAATGCAGGCGATTTCTGGGGCAAGGATAACCTTGTATGAGATGGCGGTACTTTCTATCTTGTTGGAAAGCTTAATCCTACAGGAAAGACTATTACTGATTGGCCAACCAAGTATGCTCTTCCTCCTTACACAAACGGAACTACAATTAAAGAAGTAGTTCGCGTATTTATCCAGGACTACATGACCACTGCTAACTTCAAGTTTGACGCTACTTCTCTCCAGAAGGCATACGTAACCGTTCCGGATCTCCGTTCAACCCAGGTTTCTCTTGGTCTGAGTGTAGATCTTGCTTGGAGCACTGGTCTTTCATTTGATTCAGTTCTTGGTGCAGACTAACATTAATTGAAAATTTGAATAGTGGACATGAAGTTTGGAAGATATACATTTAGAAGTTTTATGATGATTCTTTGCACCCTGCCTCTTTTGGCAGGATGCAAGGATCTCATAGACGACAATCTGGATAATTGTGCGGCGGAGGTTGCAATTACTTACGAGCTTCGTCTTGTAACCAATATCCAGACAGAGATAGCCACTGAGCTTAACCAGCCGGAAGACGCTTACGTAAAGCAGGCGCTTGAGAGCTATCTGCAACCTGTCTTCACAGACTTTGCCCACGATCTTGATCTCTCGTTCTACGATGTGGTGGGGGAGAATCCGCTTCTCCACCACAAGAGCGAGATTATGGATGCGTCCCAGACAAGCTACACGCTTCATCTGCCGGCGCAGAATTATATGCACAACGCAGTTGCCAACGTTCAGGGTAATGGTGTGGTAAGTCTTCAGAATATAGATTTTGGACATAAGGCTTCTCTGGACCAGGTTAAGACTAAAGCTGGAGAAGACAGCATTGCCACCCATAAGACAGGACTTTTTACCGGCCGTCTTAAAGAAATGGATGTAAAGGCAGGCGGAAAGGACCAGACCTTTACCGTAACCCTTAATATGGCAAATTGTGCAACTGCCCTTGTGATAGACACTACCGGAAGCAACCTCAAATCCATTAAGGTTTACTCCACTGGATTTGCAACAGGGCTGAAGATAGCGGATAATGAATATGATTATCCTGTCAATTATCCAATTGTAAAAGACGACAGGCTTAACGTTACTGCCGGCAACAAGATTTGCTTTGCAAGTGTAAACTATCCGAGCAAGGACACTCCGGGCAGCAAAACAATCATTGAAACCACAGATCCGTTTGTAAGTGTTGGCAGCAATACCGCTCTCTGGCAGTGGCGTTGCTATGCAACTCTTCCGGATGGTACCATAACGCTCAGCGTCCTCAACGTTAAGAGGCCTTTGAGGCCAGGACAGCTTGAGATAGTCAAGGCAAGAGCCTTTGACAACGGAGTAATAGACACCACCGCTCCACAGGTTGGAGTTTCGGTTGTACTTGACTGGACTCCTGGTGGTCACTATATTCCAATATTATAATAAAAGAAAGTTAACGCGGTAGTTTTTCATCGCGATAAAGAAAAAGAGAAATAAAATGAAAGCGGCACGCAAATATCAGATACTTCTGGCAGTATTCTCAGCGATACTGGCAGTGGCTGTTGCGTGCAGCAAAAATAGCATCGTGGAAGAACAGAATCCTCAGGGCGGAGACGAAGTGGAGCCTAAGGGATTACCTGTTTCCCTGGCCTTTGGTATGAAGGATGTCAATTACTCCCCTGCAACCAAGACATTGGAAGATGTTGCCCAGGTGGCCGGTACTCCGGCATCTTTCCGCGGCATGAGCGATATCTGGTTCCTTCCATTCGAAGTTCAGAGAGAAATCCACGCAGATGATTCCCGCATGGGAGATTATCTTGCTCTTCCATACGCCGGTATCGACAAGACATTTGGAGATGATGCATCATCCGGCACTTTCCACGGTTTGGTCAATTCCAACAACTCTCATTATTACAAGAACGTTTACATTCCTTCCGGCGCCGCTTCCTTCCTTGTTTACGGAAAGGCTGCCGAGACTAGTCCTATTACCATTGGAGGAATAACATATACACAAGGTACCCAGCAGTACAAACACCTTTATGGTAGTCTCATAGCAGAAGATGCCGCCCCTCAGACCAAGGCTTCAGACATAACCTTCTCTCCTGAGGCGATTGCCGATGCCACTGCAAAGGCTGCAATCGTATCCAAGGCCCAGAGACTGGCCAACTATATGACCACTCTGTTTACTACCAGTTATTCTGTAAATTACCAATACAGAACTGGAAGCGGCTGGGGAGCACAAACAGTTACTGCCAATGTATCTAAAACATGGATGCAGGCTGTTTCTGAGAATCCTGACTGGTGTTCTCAGACAATGAAGGACTGGTATAATACGCTTCTCAATGGCGGTGGCTCCGGAACGCAAGGAAACATTTATTCAGGAAGCGGAACGTCTATAACCAACCTTTTAACACGCCTGTACATTGCTCTAAGCGCAGAAGACAATACTGTTAGTAATAATTACTGGAATCCCAATAGCAGTTATAATTGTTATTTGGATTATAGTAATAGTACTAGGCTTACATACAGGAATTTTTCAAAATCTTACCGAGATAAAATTCTTGATCAGATAAAATCGTTTGCAAACGTTACTGGTACCGGAAACAATATTACTCTTACGCTTAAGGATGCAGATTTGAGCGATTTTCCTGTAAGTGATGGACTTCCGGAGGGCTGTGTTGCCATTCAGTGGGATGGTGCCAAGTTTACTGCGGTTTCAGAAGGTTCATACGATATTCACCTGGCTCCTATGGACAGGTTCTGCTATCCGCCAAGCCTGTGGTATTTTGTCAACAGCCAGATTTCTGTTGCAAAGAAGCTTGGTTCTGAGCCGTCAGAAGTTGAGGCTGAGCGTAATGTGGCTGCATATTACAAGAATACCTCGGCAACTTGGACCAGTATTCTCAACCAGTACAATACTGGAGAGAGGAGACTTGGGCCGGTGGTTAAGAAAGGGGCTGTATCCGTAGCTGTGAACGATCCTATGCAGTATGGAGTGGCCTTGCTGAAACTGAATTTGAATACTACGGCGGCAACGCTTGATGACGCTTCCAGTCCTGCCATTAACGTAAACGTAAACAACTCCAACTTCCCGATGACGGCGGTTATTGTGGCAGGTCAGCATAAGCAGAGTTTCGATTTCAGTCCTCTTACGGGAAACGAGTTCTATGTTTACGACAATATGCCATTGTCAAGTACAGGCGGAACACGTTCCTGGATTACAAGCTTGGCTAACACAAATAACCCGTCGTATACTCTGCTGCTTCAGAGTTTGCAGGCGGAGGATGTGATTATTTGCGTTGAGTTCCAGAATAACTCCACAACAACATTCAAGGGAGAGACCGGATACATAGTGCCGGGCAGCAAGTTCTATATGCTCGGAACAATTGTATATAATGATGGCACTGGAGACAAGAATTTGGTAAAGAGCGTATTCCAGCAGGATTACGTTACAGAGGTAACTCTTTCCATCAATTCTCTTAAACATGCATTTAACTGTATTCCTGACCTTCAGGATCCGCAGCTTGAGGTTGGAGTCGAGATAAATGTAGACTGGCTTTTGGCAACGCCGACAAATGTGCCGCTTTATTAATTTGAGCAGAATATGAGAGGCTTTAATAACATATATGAGAGGTTAACTGGCCGTGTTATTATTGCGGCAGTTATTGCCCTTGTGGCATCGCTGAGCCTTTCATCATGTCACAAGCATCATTCACCGGAGCAGGTTCCTTCTCTGCAGATTTCCGTGTATATTCCTCAACCGGTTGCCACCAAGGCTACCGTAGGCAATGTTGTTGCCACAGAAGAGGAAAAGAAGATAAACGAGCTGGTTGTATGGCTGTACAGACACAATGACGATGCAGATGCATCGGCCTTTTATTGTATTTCTCTTTCCGGAACAGAACTCGCAAAATATAATCTTGAGAGCGGACAGGAAGCCAGGTTTACTGTATTGCTGGATACAGATGAACTGGAGCAAATAGCAAGCGCAAAGCCTAACCTGGATTTGTATGCTGTTGCAAATCCTGCAGCAGCCGGATTGACTCTCCCTGCTACAGAAGACGGATTAAAGGCTCTAAAAAGGAGCGATCTCGAAATAATGTCTATGACCGGAGCAACATTTGGAGCAACATACGACGGTTGCCCAAAGACTGATGTTCCTACAGATGGTCTGCCTTATTCCGGAGTGGCAACAAATGTTCCTATTACAGGAAGTTTCCCTGTACTTGTTGTAAGCAAGGTTACCCTGATGCGTTGCGTAAGCAAATTCCGCTTTGTGCTTTGCAGAATGGAGGTAGAAGATTCTGAGTACCAGATTACAGGAATAACTCTTAACGGGAGCCAGTTCTCAGAAAAGGAATATGTTTTCAACACTTCATCAAATCCTTATAAGATTGATACAGGAACCGGTTATGAATCTGGCACAGTTTCGGTTGCCTCTTCAATCTCCTCCAGCCAGATAGCCGTAAACAACACTCCTGGAGACCTTCTGTTCCGTTCAGCCAATCACGAGAGCGAAACAGCTGATCAGTATTGGAGCCGTCTGGATGCAGCCAGGGATATTGGTACGTTAACGGATGTCAAGACATTCTATGTAAGAGAGACAGACAAGAAATTATCCGGAACTATCAGGTATAAGACAACCGCCACCGGCACGGAAAGAACCAAGACTTTTGAAATGGATGTGGCCGGAGACTTTGCCCGCAACCATATCTGGATTGTCTATGCTTACTTTACGGGCGGAAGGCTGGTTCTTATGCCAACAGTTCTTCCTTGGACCGCCGGCAACGACCGCTTTGAATATTCAACTCAGGGCCATACGGATGTTTCCGTCATCCGCTGGCTGCGCTATACTCCGGACATGGACTATAACAACTGGGATGAGACCTGGGTGGCAGTTTCTTACGGATTTGGAAGTGACGGAGTAACTCCTAAGTACTCTACAAGGATTAGTTTTACCACAACCAATGCATACCCGCTTAAGCTTCAGCTTGACAATGATTTCTTCCAGTTTGTGATAGTGGATGAAACTCATCCGACTCCTACCGCTTGGCCAACACTTGATTACAATATAGAGCCTGGAACCCATACATTTGGAATATGGGTAGTTCCTAAGACAAGCGCCAATCCTTCATCTGAGGAACAGAGCAAAGTTTCGGTAACGCTTATCTGCATCCCTTCAGGTCAGCCGCCATATCTGATTCCGATATCCCACAACTTCCCTGGAGACAGCGATCATATCCCAATCAGGTTCAGGAGAGTTTCTCCGGCAGATTATGAAGCTAACAAAGACAGAGAGTACGATGCAAATGTTCCTGGGCAGTATTGGCTTGAACCTACTAGTAACGAATAATGAGAAGGTCAGTTTTACATAGGATATTTCTTTTCTCGGCGATGACTGTGGCATTGCTGCTTGCCGTTGTGTCCTGCATCAAGGAAGAGAAAATCATTCTGTCTGATACCAGCGGAAACCTTTCTCTTCTTCCGAAGCTTTTTGACGATGGCATAGATTATCTCAGAGGTCATACAAAAGTCCAGAGCAAAGCCAAGGAAGATGAGGATCCAGACATAACTGCAGGTGATGATGTAAACGCCCGTTCTGTCCTGAACGAAAACCTCATTGAGACTCTGGATGTCTTCATCAAGAAAGAGGCTGATGATGAAGACACCCCATGGATCTATGTAAAGCATCTGGACAAAGACCAGGCCGGCGCAGTTCTGAATATGGAATCTCCAGGTGGCCTTCTGGAAAAGGCAAAGCACCTGATTAACAAGAACTGGGGAAATGAACTGACAACAGAAAACAAGCCGTTTGATCCTCAGGTTCAGTATCATATTTATGTAACGGCAAACAATCCTCATACTCACCTTTGCAATCACACAACCCATCACCACTACAGTTACAGAGTGGAGGGCTCTACCATACCTGAAAGTCTCGAGGATTTGAAGGCTCTGCACACTTACGATGCCAAGACAGATTGCTACTATACTCCAGACCCCGTTCCGGAAAGAACAAACCGTGTCAACGAGAAGGCATTTCTTATGGATGGAGATATTCTCTGGAGCCCGGAGCCTGAACAGGGAGAGCAGATTTGGGATGTTGACCTGAAGAGGGCTGTCTCCAAGGTTATTGTTACCCTTCAGATGGACGATAACTTTAAGGATGAGATATCCAATAAGCCAGATGGAAAGAACTGGACTGCAGGAGAGCCAATGTGGAGATATGTTCATTTTGGCTTTGACGTGGCAGACATTGCATCCGGAACCTACGAACTGGACAAGTCTCAGAGCGGAGGAAATCCATGGAACACCAATCCGTTCAAGACAGGTTCTCTCAATAACACAGATGTTATAGACGCAGACCTGTGGCAGTGGTACATAAAGACTTATACGGCTCCGTTCAAGTGGAGAGACTATACGGAATCTCCTTATCTCCTATTATCCGTTAGATACACATTTACACCTGACAATCCGGATGATACTCTGATGCTTGGATCCAGGATTCTCCATTATAACGACCAGCGTACCTGCTATTACCGTATTCCTATCTGCGAGGAGCAGAAGGTTGCAGACCAGGGTCTCCAGCGTAACAACATCTATATAGTTGATGCCAAAATAGCCTCCTGGGGTTCAGAAAACGAGGAGTTTGAGGCGGAAGACTTCTATCTTGACCTTGAATACCACGTTGTTCCTTGGACAGAGACCAACGTAGACCACGAGTCCACAATAGTAAAACTTGGAGATATCAAATACCTTACAGTATATCCTCAGGAATACACCCTCAAAGGAAATCTTTCTAAAAGTGTAGATTTTAACTGGTACGCTTCCGTTTCTACAGACGACGGCCAGTTCCCGGACATAGATGTCAGCAGCCTGAAGGTAACTTACATAAACTACCAAGGCAACGAGACTAGTATAAAAGGAACCGTTGTTAAAGACCCTGTAACACCTAATGGCCTCAACGATATCACCATCACGAGCACTGCTACTAACGCCAATAACGAGAAAGTTATTATTAAGCTCAGTACGGACGGCATTATAACTGTAACTTCCGAAGCTCTTCTTAACCGTGCGGTAAAAACCATTGAGTTTGACGTTGAACTAAAAACCACCACCTTGCCTAAGAAACACGTTGTGATCCGCCATTTCCCTCTTGACAACATTCAGTCTATCTCTGGACACTGGTCTTCAAGATGGGATGGGGCTTCTTCAACACAAACTGTAAGAGAATACTCTTTCAACCCTACTGCATCCGGCTGGAGCAGTTCTGATGGATATGAGGACAATATTGAGTGTACCCTTGCTGAGTATAATTCCGCTGAACCAGCACATAGATATACCGGCACCAAACAGGTAACTATATCTGCAACAAGGGCTAATTTCTTAGCTAATGTTACGACAAATGATGATCGTACAAATGCAAATGGAGAGGCAAATGCGATTAATGGATATTGGGGTGAAACAGCTATCTATACCAGCTATGCTAGTAACAATCCAGGCTTGGCGACCAACTCTAATAATTGGGACTTTTGGTCTCCTCATTACTATCAGTCGATAAATGGCGTTCGAACATATGGAGTTGGAACTTATGTTGATGATGGCTATTATAATGAGTATAAATATCAAAACTATTATACTAAAGTTGAAGAAACGGCATATTATGCACGCAGATATTATCGTGATGTGACAACCACTGCTCCTCCTAGCACCGGCTCTTGGGTAGACTGGGCCAGAGACAGTGCGCAAACATATAATGCCGCGAATGTGAAATATACGGAGGGTAATTCATTTATTGCCAAGGTTTATAACGCTTCCAACGGCAATATTTATGCGATAAACGTGACACGCTCTACTAGCGGTGGACAATATCGTTACACATATAATCGGGCTACAAGTCAGGCAGCTCAAGGATATAATACTTATAATGAATCCACTGGATATGTATCAAACCGTAATTCTGGTATGACAGGCTTGACTAACAATCATATGTATGTGATTCAGGTAACGTCTACATCTGATACTTATGTTTTAGGCAAGCCGGTTCTGGATGCAAATTATCAGTCTC
>JAFYZX010000102.1 GCA_017548505.1 Bacteroidales bacterium
CAGTTCTTTAAGAAGGACATCTGTCGGAACAAATTCTCCAAGTTTTGTGGTGTAAACACTCTCGTCCCTCTCTTCGGTGTCAGCCTCAAGAACGTAAGACCGGCTTCTGAGGAATTTTGCAACCAGCCTGTCTTCCGGGAACTTTTCCAGTTCCGCATGCTGAATCAGGGAGCCAAACCTGACTTTTACCTCCTTGCCTTTCTTATCGAAAATCTCTCCGGTAAAGCGGAGATCGCTGAGCTTGTTGCTGATTCTGCTAAGCCACTGGAAATACTTGGAATTGTTGCCGTGGAAATACATAGGCATAACAGGGCACTTGCTCCTTCTGATTTGACGGCAGATATATGTAATCCAGTCTGAATCAGCCACAACCTTTCCCCTGGTGTTCCAGGAAGAAACTTCCCCGGCAGGGAATATCAGCAGCGCTCCGCCCTTCTGGAGATGCTCCTCGGCCTGCCTCAAACCGGAGATTGTAGGAGCCGTGAACTTTCCGAATCCGTAAGTAGTGTTAACCGGAATGAAGTAATCCGCAACGTTTGGAATCTTGGAAAGGATGAAGTTCGTAAGGATCTTTATGTCCGGACGGATCTTCCCAAGAATGCTCAGGGCCGCCATTCCGTCCAGGCCTCCGAAGGGATGGTTTGCGGTAAGGACAACCCCACCCTCTTTAGGAAGGAGTTCAAGGGCTGATGTGTTAACGTCAAGAGTAATCTCCAGGTTTTCAAGCAATTTATCGGCAAACTCAATGCCTTGGTAATCAGCAAGACGGGTGTAAAGCTCGTTGAGCTTGTCCAGTCCGGCTATCTTCATTCCCATAGCCGCAACCAGCTTTCCCGGAAGCCCCGGAATGTTCAGAGACTTCTTAAGCTCGTTTTTATTGATTACTTTTGCACACATCGCTTGAAATATGCCTATCAAAGACAAAGATAAGATAAAAAAGGAGATAATATCCATCCTCCCTCAGCAACCCGGCGTTTACAGGTTCCTGGACAAGGACGGAAAGATTATCAATGTGGGCAAGGCCAAGAATCTCAAGAAAAGGGTCAGCTCCTACTTTGTCTCTGAAAGCAGGCTAAACGCCAAGACCAGAGTTCTTGTCGAGAAAATCGCCGATGTAAAATTTACAGTGGTGGAAAACGAGCAGGACGCTTTCCTTCTGGAAAACAACCTGATAAAGGAAAACCAGCCTCGCTATAACATCCTACTGAAAGACAGCAAGACCTATCCGTGGATATGCATAAAGAAGGAGCCTTTCCCGAGAGTGTTCATAACCAGAACCCTTACCCGGGACGGTTCTCTTTACTTCGGCCCTTACAGCTCCGCGATGTATGCCAAGGACCTTGTGGATATGTTCCACTCTATGTTCCGGCTGAGGACCTGCTCCCTGAAACTCAATGTGGAAGACATCGCAAACGGCAAGTTCAAGGAATGCCTCAACTTCCACATAAACAAATGCGACGCCCCTTGTATAGGCAAAATCACGGAAGAAGCATACGCGGAAAACATAGAGGCCGTCAAGAACATCCTCAAGGGCAACGCATCGCAGATGATAAGGCTTTTCAGGGAGAGGATGACAGAAGCCGCCTCAAAGATGGAGTTTGAGCTGGCCCAGGTTTACAAGGAAAGGATGCAGACACTGTCCTCCCACTACAACAAGTCCCTCATCGTGCAACCAGACCTGACAAATCTGGATGTGTTCTCTATCGTCTTTACGGACAGCATCGGCAAGACCACGGCAAAAGGCTCCGCCTTCGGAAACTATTTCCGCGTAACCAACGGTTGCATCACCAGAGTCCTCAACCTGGAGCTCAAAACCCAGGGAGATTTTTCCATTGAAGAAGACTCTCCGGAAGGGAGAAAGGCCGTCCTCACCCAGTTTATGCTGAGTGTTTACAATATCCTCAGCGATGCCGGAGAAAAGCCCAATCCGGAAATCCTGGTTCCTTTCCTGCCGGCAGAAGGCATTCTTTCACAGGACCACAACATCCACGTTCCGCTCAGAGGCGACAAGCTTTCCCTGCTGGAACTTTCCACCAAGAACGCCAAGGAGTTCATGCTCCAGGCCCTCAAGCAGGAAGCCCTCAAGAACCCGGAAGAGAAGAAGAGCATTGGCGTTGAGATGCTCAAGAGGGACCTTCACCTGAAAGAATACCCTGTCCACATCGAGTGCTTCGACAACTCCAATATCCAGGGCACCAATCCTGTTGCGTCCTGCGTGGTATTCCGAGACGGCAAGCCTTCCAAGAAAGATTACCGCAAGTTCAACATCAAGACCGTGGTCGGAGCTAACGACTTCGCTTCCATGTATGAAGTGGTTTATCGCCGATATTCCAGAATGCTTCAGGAAAACAAAGATGATCTCCCGCAGCTGGTTGTGGTTGATGGCGGAAGGGGCCAGCTGGACTTCGCCTACCAGGCCCTCAAAGACCTGAACCTGGAAGAAACCCTCCCTATTATCGGCATTGCCAAGCGCCTGGAGGAACTCATAAAACCAGGCGATCCGAACCCTCTTTTCCTTGACAAGAACTCTCCATCCCTGAAACTCATCATGCAGCTCAGGGACGAGGCCCACCGCTTCGGCATCACCTTCCACCGCAGCCTCAGGACAAAGAAACAGGCAGTTTCCGCCCTGACTGAAATCAAAGGCATCGGCCCTGCCACCCAGCAGAAGCTTCTGCAGCATTTCAAGAGCGTTGAAAGAATCAAAAAAGCCACTGAAGCGGAACTGGCCGCAGCAATAGGCAAGGCCGCCGCCAAGAAGGTTTTCCTCCACTTTTCCTCCTGACATAAGCCCGTAGCGGATTCTTTTACGATTTGCAACACACATTTATTGGATGTGTGGCAAACCCTTTTGTCTTCAGTAGATACTTTTACTTCAACAAAGTTTTTATGTTATGAAGACAACCTCAGCAAAAATGCCCTATCAGTCACCCGCTGCAAGGGTATTCAAAGTAGCCTTTGAAGGCGTTATGCAAACTCCAACCTCAACAGACAACGAAAGCGTTGGGGGCTCTGGAGGACCAACTCTCGGTGATGATGATTTTGAAGGATAGGAGGACTGCCGTATGAAAAAGTATTTTGCAATATTGGCTCTGGCCGTTATGGCTCTGGTCAGCTCCTGCGCTCAGGAAGACAAGATGGATACCAAGCCGGAAAAACCGGAAGCCGAACAGGCAAAGGGCCTTGTTTTCAGCGCAAGCACAGATGAGGCTAAAACCAAGACAGCCCTGCAGAAAGACGGAGACAACTACAACGTTGTATGGAAAAGCGGAGACAAGATAACCATAGTGGATAATGCCGGAAAGGCTGGAGTTTATACAACTTCAGACAACGGAGTCCACGCAGACTTTGTCTATGAGAGCGGAGACGAGGTTTCCGCCCAGCCGTTCAAGGCTTACTATCCGGAAAACCTGTATTCAGAAGGAACGGCGGCCCTTCCGGCCATCCAGAATTACGCTGCAGACAATATCTGCCAGTATCCGATGTACACGGAAAGCGGTTCTACAAGCCTGAAATTCAAGAATCTCTGCGGAATAATCCGCCTGAACGCCAAAACGTCTATGAGTTCCCAGAGGGTGCGCCGCATTATGCTTTCCGCAGATCAGGGAATGAGCGGAACCATCACCAATGCGTCCACGCTGCTGACAAACCCGACCGCAACGGTGACTGCAGGAAAAGGCGTGTCTCTTGAATGCGGAGAAGAGGGCGTGGAAATAGGCTCCACCGCCATTCCTTTCCACATTGCAGTTCCGGAAGACAACTATACCGGACTCAAGATTACCGTATGGACCACTGAAGGCCTTACCCAGACGCTTACGCTTAAAACCGGAAAGCAGGCAGAAGTTGTCCGCAGTTGCATAACCACGCTGAACCTGTCTTTCAATAATCTGGTTTCAAATACAATAGACATAACCGGACTGGATGCCATAACCATTCCGGCCGGAACTTTTGCAACCCTAACAGGAACCAACACCAACTGCGTTGTAACGGTAGAAGACAGGGCAACCGTTACCCTCAGCGATGTTTCAATTGGAAACTTCATCATAGAGGCCGAAGCAACAATGATTCTGGAGGGCGCAAACACAGTCAACAAGGGCAGCACGTTCATAACCCTCAGAGACAACAGCACCCTTACCGTTAAAGGAACCGGCACCCTTGCAGGAAACGATTATATGGGAGTGGGTGGAAACGGAGACCTTGCAGTGGAGGGCGGAACCCTGACTTTCAGAGGACGAGATGTAGATTCCGGATCTGGCACCGCCGCAATATCCGTCAGGAATTTTACCGTAAAAGACGGCACTGTCAACGCTTCCGGCGGAGCTAACTGGTACTATGGCGACAATCCTTACAATGGCATCACCTGTACCGGAAACATCAGCATTGAAGGTGGCTCGGTAGTATGCGACGGCTCTCACGGACTGCAAGCCGACGGAAACATCAGCATTAGCGGAGGAACGGTAGATGCAACGGGAAGAGGAGAATACCAGCGCTTTAACTCTGGAATAAGCGCAGCCGGAACCATTGCAATCAGCGGAGGAACAGTTACGGCCAGAGGAGCCAGCACCGGATCCTGCCCTGGCATCGGTGACAAAGGAACTTGCGGAGACATAATTATTTCAGGAGGGAAAGTTACCGCATTCGGCGGCGGAACCGCAGCGGCTATAGGAGCCGGAGGAACTTGCGGCAACATAACCATTACCGGAGGAGAGGTTACGGCAACAGGCGGAACAGGCGCTGCGGGAATAGGAACCGGAAGCAACGCCAACAGCAAATGCGGCAATATAGAGATTTCGGGGGGCAAGGTTAGCGCATTTGGCGGTGATGCTGCATCAGCGATAGGTACAGGCAACGTTTCCAGCGCGGTTTGCGGAGACATCACCTTGCGCAATTCAATTGAACTCATCGTAGCTAGAGGCGGAGACGGCACAACCGAACACGTTGGACACGGCCACGCGTCATCCACCGTAGGCACGATTACCATTGAAAGCGGAGTGGATGTCCACAACGACTATCTCCGCATAGACCTCAGCCAAACAGCTTCCGCCAACTGCTACATAGTTCCTGCGGAAGGACACTACAAATTCAAGGCTACCATAAAAGGTAACGGAGCCTCAGACCTGGCTGACATAAGCAAAAACACCAGCGAGTCCGATATTGCTTCCGCCGCTCTTGTCTGGGCTTCGTTCGGAACGGCTACTGCTCCGCTGGAGGGCCAGATGATAAAGGATATCAGATACGAAGACGGATATGTGCTCTTCTCAACCGGCAGACCTTATGTTACCGGCAACGCTGTGGTTGCAATCAAGAACTCCTCCAACCAGATTCTCTGGAGCTGGCATCTCTGGTTCACCGATGCCAACATAGATGGATTGGCTCAGGTTTATCCTAGCGGCGCCCAGATGATGGACCGCAATCTTGGAGCCTTGAGCGCAACTTACACTTCAGGAAGCACAGCAGACTGGGGCCTGATGTACCAGTGGGGAAGAAAAGATCCGTTCCTGAATTCAAAGCACGACACTTTCTCGGCCGGATACTCTACCTCCGCCACTTACCACAGGCCTGCCGTACTGGGTACAACGGAAAGCTTCACACAAGGATACAATCAAGCCAATTCAAGCGTTGCCGCAACTGTCAAAAACCCTGAAAAGCTATATACGGGCTGGTACATAAGCTCTACAAACCGCAGTTCTAAAACCTGGGCATACGATATGACAGACGACCTATGGGCGGAAGACAAAACCATATTCGACCCTTGTCCTCCTGGATGGCAGGTTCCGGACAGATATGCTTGGGGCGGCTCGTTTATAGAGAACCTTGCAAATGCTGAACTCCAGAACAACGCATACAATGTTTCCGGCATCATTTATCCGAATACTGCCGTCAGACTGTCCAGTGCTTTGTACAATTCCTACAACAACAAATACACCAACGGCGGTCTCATTATTGAGAATGTGCAAGAATACCACGTATTCCAGTGGGCTTTCAACGGACAGCTGCATAAGGAAAAATATCAATATACAGATATTCTTACGGGTATTTCAGTAGTAAACCCAGATTATGGATCTGTACCTGAAGACTTGTCTTTGTACTATCCAACCAGAGCCGGAGCCGTGCGCTGTGTAAGAGAAGGCACTAAGATCACCCATCCTACCGGCTTGTCAATAACCAAAACCGTAAACGGAAACGAAGTTGCTATAGATAAAGATATTGTCATAACAGACAGTACGCTGCAGCTGCACGCGTCTTTTATTCCTTCTTCTGCCATTGGAACAAACGTAGTATGGAGCAGCAGCAATACATCCAGGGCAACAGTATCCTCTACCGGACTGATTACAGGCGTAAGCAAGGGGTTTGTTACTATTACAGCTACAGACGGGGAACACTCTTGCTCAATAGATTTGTATGTCAAAAAATGGGCAACAGATATGGGATTAGATCTCAAATTCGCAAACTGCAATCTGGGAGCATCTTCCCCTTCAGAAGCAGGTACTTATTTTTCCTGGGGAGAAACCTCTGGCAAAAGCAGTTATGCCGCCAGCACATATAAATTCGGAACATACTCAACAACCTCCGGAAATCTCACCAAATATGTTTCCCATTCCGGATGGGGAACGGTTGACAATCTGGTGGAACTTCAAAATGAAGATGACGCGGCCATCGTAATATTGGGAGAGGGGGACACGCGAAACTGGAGGCTGCCTACCCAGGAGGAATGGGAAAAACTTATGACAAACAGCTATTTCACCTGGACCGTGGAAACCTTTGGCGGGGTTACGGGCTACAAGGTCTACAGTGACTTTTCGGCAGATTTTATTTTCCTTCCATTCTCTGGATATATGAACGGCAACGAGCCTGAAAGCTGTTACTACTGGACAAAGAACAGAGACAGCAATACCTCATATAAAGCGATTGGGGCAAAAATCTCCGGAAATTCCAATGGAGCTCCCGCTTCAAAAGGCACTTATGCCTTTGACAGGTTCTTCGGAATGCCTATAAGACCTATGTATCTCAGTTATGGTCTTGAGTGATGACAGATTATTTGTAATTTTGGGTTAAAATGATTTGCCAAGCGCAAGATTATGAAGTTCCGCCTTTTATTCATAACCTTAACTCTAGCAGCCGCCTGCTCTCAAGCTCCCGAGAGCGGGCAAAAGGCTGTTGAGACGGACGGCTACAGGTTCATGAGGCTGGAAGCGGAAAAGCTGCCAAGCCTTAACCAGCCTCGCGGAGGACACGTGGTGGCGTATCTGAACGGAGAACTCACCGTTTTCGGAGGCCATACAGACGGGTTTATTCCGCTGAAGACAGCCGAATACCTGAGCGGCGGAAGATGGATTGAGGTTCCGATGCTCTATACTCACGACAACGGCTTTGCTGTTTGTCTTCCGGACGGAAAGATAATGCAGGGTGGCGGTTCCAGCGGGGATTTTGGCATAGGGCAAAGCTGGGGAACGGAAATCTACGACCCCAAGACTCATTCCTTTACCGCATCAGGTATCCTGAACATCAAGAGAGCGGGCGCGTCAGCCCTGGCATTGCCGGACGGGAGAATAATTGTAGCCGGCAACTGGTGGACAGATGATGACATAGAAATTTATTCTCCGGAAAAAGTTTTCTCGCCACTCAAGCCAGCTTCCAGGCACAGGACGCATCCGTACATACTGCAAACGGATTCAGCCCAGGCGATAGTCTTTTCTTCTTTGGGAGTCAATGGAGACACTCTGGACGGCTGCGTAGACAGGGTATGGGGAGAAGCCTTCTCTGTTCCGCTATTGGAAGAGTGGGTCTCGTTTTCTCCTCAAAGTCTGTTTCTGCCAAAGGACATCTCCATTTCTGACCATACCTACCTGATTTGCGCCACCAGAAAGGCTAACGGCCAAACGGGAATAATCAAGGTTTCCGGCGAGGATTTCTCCCTTCTGAATATGGAGAAAAACCTGCCCAAGACCGGAATTGAGGGAGAGACCATCAAATGGGGCTGGAAAATAAAGATAGACCATCAGGCAAGAAATGCCTATATCCTGGGCTGCTGCACAAAGAGAATTATCTATGTTGCTGAGATTTCTTACGATGCGACGCTGGTTGGCGAAAATGCGGGCCTTGCCTTGTATTACACAGATGCCCTCAAAGACTTCTCTTTGTCTGATGACACCTGGGAACTGATGGAAGACGGCAAGATTGCTCTGGCTGGCGGCCTGTGCAACAGCCCTACGGAAATGGCTGCAGACAATTTCAAGACAAACAGCTGCGTATTCGTCTTCAACACCAAGCCTGCAGCAAAGAGCCGGATTCCTTTCTGGATTATTGCAGCGGGAGTAATTGCCGTTGTAGGAATTATTGCCTTGCTCTGCTTCCTTCTCCGCAAAAAGCCAGAAGAAAAAGAGGAAGTGAATAACCCGTCCGCCAGGAAACCGGACCCTAAGCTAGAAGAGCAGATTTCACGGCTGATAGAAGAAAAGGAACTGTTCAAGAAAAAAGACCTGAGAATCGGTGACATTGCATCTGAACTTGCCACCAACCGTACTTACATTAGCCTGATTGTCAACAGTTCTCTCGGAACCAGTTTCTCAGACCTTATCAACAGCTACAGGATTGATTATGCCAAGAAACTTATGACGGAGCATCCTGAAATGTCCCATACTGATGTCGCCGAGGAATCCGGTTTCTCTTCAAGAACCTCGTTCCTTCGTACCTTCAAGGCAAAGACCGGGCAGTCCCCTACCGAGTGGAAACAATCCAACCAGGGTTAATAGAATTCAATGCCTAAGAGGAGGGTGCAGAAGTTTTTGCTGCCCTTGCCATCGTAGGTTGCAGGGGTGGCATTTCCATAATCACCCGGCTTGTTGGTCCTTGCGTAACGGACACCAATGTACATCGGGAATCCTATTCTCAGGAAATGCCCCCTTACCATAACGTCCGCTCCAAATGAATAGCGGCTTTCCCACTGGTAGTGAGCGCCGGAATAGAAGCCCATAAGGCCACCTATTCTACGGTAGAAATCAACCCTTGAATAATCAAAGAACGGTATTATCTGGAGCTGCTTCAGATAGGCAAGCGGGCCTATGGAAACATCGCCGAGATAAATTGGAATAGCATAGTCTGCACTGGCGTGGATATAGTTGCGGCCGTAGAAATCCTCGGTGAAACCTCTAGGGAGATTAAGATGGTTGTCCAGCCAGAATTTCTTGCCCTCCACGTTCTGCCTCTGGAAACCGGCGGAGAGCCTGAGGCCCTGGTTGAAAGTCAGGCCAGGAACATATCCGTAAGCGTATGCGGAGAACTGGGAGCCAAACCTGTCTCCACCCTCCGGACTGAAGGAAGCGGCAACCCGTCCCCCAATGCCCCAGCGCGGATAAACCTGGGATTCCGCCATCTCCTGCATATCGTATGCGCCCAGGGAAAAGTTCAGCTGATGCCTGTTAATCTGCTTGAGGGTATAGGTATAGTCAGGTTCCTCATCGTCATCACTGGCTGCGGTTGAAGGCTCTGCCTCCTTCACGTCCAGAATTATCTGGTCGTTGCGGAAGCTCCAGCCGGCCAGAGGAGTAACGCCTGAATTCCAGCCTGTTCCGCTCCAGGAGAGAGGAACATACGCGTAAAGGGCGCTACGGAGAGAGAAGCGGTCTTTCTTGTACATTATCCTGTCGTTGAAATGTACGGCACCTTCAATTACCGGATACCATCCGCTCCAGGTAAAGGAAGCGTGGCCGGAATTAAGGTGCTTGGATGTTCCGAGGAATCCTGTCCTGTGCTGGTATGCATAGCCTGCAGTGGCACGCAGAGTTCCAAGCGTATTCTGCGAATATAGGGTTACACCCGGCAGCGCCTCTTCATAAAACTCATCGAAATCCCCTTCCGTCACGCCGCTGAATTCTGCATATACCGGAGCCCAGGAGTGAAGTCTGAGAAGATGCCCTGTCTTGCTGTAATCTTCTTCCTTATAGGATGTTGGTGCATAATCCATTACTTTCTTGCCGTACTTCTCTTTATACTGCCTTGAAAGTTCCTCAGCGAGTGGATTGGTGAACTCCATCTCCTTTGAAACCGGAAGGGAAAGAAGCTTGTCGCAATGCAGGAACGCCCCCTTATCCTTGGAATCCTTGCTCACAAAGATTTTTCCTGTATCGGCGATGCTGAATGAGCATACATCCTCTGAAGCAGAAGCCAGTGAAATCTCTCCGGAAGACATGTCAAGCCTGCAGACAACAGGGCAACTGAACATGTCCGTCAGGAAATAGACACCATTTTCATAGCATTGAAGATCCTTGACCATGTGCTCAGTCTTATAGACAGAATTCGCCTTGCCGGAAGAAATCTTTCCTATTTCCATTCCACCGTTTCCAATCTTGGAGAACCAGATATCGCGGCCGGAAGCGGAAATGGAATTAATCTGCCCCGGAACTTCTATCCTTATGTCTTCGGATGGGGTATTGTCATCCAGGAATGCCAGAGACCTGATGATGCTGGTGTTGTGGCCTGTTCCGTACTGGACGCAGCAAAGCAGCGGACGGGAATCGTATGTAACCACAAACGGAAGGTGGAGAGAGTTGTTGTCATCATCGCAGAATTCTTCAACAATTTGTCCCTTGTCGAGGTCATAGCCGTAGATGGAATAGGCTGAATGCTGCTTCCATCTCGCGTCATAGTCGCTCTCGCTTACCCAGAGCCTGTTTCCGTAGAAAAAGAACTTTTCTGCACCTTCAAAATATGGCCTGATGACCTTTTCTTTCCATCCTTGAGCATAAGACTGTCCGGCACCCGGTTCCCTTGTGAGAAGAACCATCAAACCAGGAGTTCCGGTACCGCAGACAACCGCAACCAGAGAGTCTTTTCCCACAACGGTAACGTTGCTGTATTCGGTAAAATAGCCACGGTGCTCTCCCGTCCTTTTAACCGGATCGAATACCAGCCTCTGCGAAGCATTTTCATCTTCTATCTTGTCGAGAAACTCTTCCAGTTCCTCATTTGTATTGAGGCGAAGGAACTCCTGGAGAAGGCTGTCCTTTACATATTGGCGATGTGTCTTGCCTGTGAATTCCTTGAAGGCGGAAGCCACTACATTGGCACTCATGAAATGGTTGGTCTCGTAATTGAGGATCTTGTGGGAAAGGTCTACATCCTTGCTGTGGTTGCGGGCCATGGCGTTAATCATATAGCCTACGCTGTAGTGGTCTGGAGAATATGCCTTTACGCTTCCGAAGCGGTAGCGGTCCCAACTGCGGTTCTTGCCGTAGAAGTATTTGTGGCCGTCTTCTTCATCCTCAACGATAGTCTTGAGGATTTCGCAGAGGAAAAAGCCGCTGCGTCCCCTTCCGCCTGCACTCATTTCTGTCTCGGCGACAACCGCATCTCCCTCCAGGAACCATCTGGACGGGTAAATGGCGGAAGCCGCTCCCACCACCTGGTCTCCGAATCCCCAGGAGAGAACCTTGAAGATTCCCCTGTTGAAATGGGCTATCTGCCAGGCGTGCCTTCCCTCGTGGGAAGCCAGGGAAAGATCCCACGGCTCGGTCGAGATCAGATTAACCGGCGGCTGGGCAAAGAAATCTATCTGGCGCGGTCCCCAGACTGTAATGCCGTTACTCTCCGCATTGAACGGGTGCAGCACCATCGGGAATCTCTTAGGCAGACCATAATTGTATCTTACAGAATCAGAATACAATCCGTAGAAAGACTCAACCTTCTTCAGATACCCTTCGGCATTTGTCCGCTTACCTTCCGGATAAATTATTTCAAAGTTTTTGCTCTTTAAGGTCTTCCACTTTACGGAAGGTTTTTCACTTCCGATATCGTAATACTGGGCCAGGCCCGTCGCTGAGGAAAACAGAATAAAGGCCAGAGCCAAAAGCAGAGTCTTTGTTACGTTTTTGTGCATAATGAAAAAATTTTGCCCCAAATTTAGCGGTTTTCTCTTTTATAACTCAGCGATTAAGATTAAATTTGGGGTGATGAACATTGCAATGTCCATATTCAAGCTTCTGGGCTCTCTTGCTCTCTTCCTCTTTGGAATGAGCATGATGAGTGAAAACCTGCAGAAAGTTGCGGGTGACAAGCTCAGAAGCTTCCTGGCCATGATGACCTCCAACGCATTCAAGAGGGTGCTCACAGGTCTTACCGTTACAGCCTGCATCCAGTCTTCGGCCGCAACCACCCTGATGGTGGTCAGCTTCGTAAATGCCGGACTGCTTTCCCTTGGCCAGAGTATCGGAGTGATAATGGGCGCCAACATAGGCACCACCGTTTCCGCCTGGCTGTTTGCCCTGGTGGGCTTTTCCGGTGGCATTGCAACCGTGGCCATTCCGCTGATTGCCGTGGGATTCATCATCACGATGGGCAAGAGCAAGAAGCGCAAGAGCCTGGGTATGATGATTATGGGCTTTGCCATAATGTTCCTGGGACTGAGCATGGTGCAGACTTCCGTAGACCCGGCCATTCTGGAAAAGGTCAAGGAACTCATCAACGGATGGAGCAGGTTCGGATTCTGGAGCGTGCTGATCTGCGTCCTTATAGGAACCCTGGTTACCATAATGCTGCAGTCCTCTGCCGCAACTATGGCCCTTACCCTGATGATGTGCTCCAACGGCCTGAACTTTGAGCTGGGCGCCGCTCTGGTGCTTGGAGAAAACATAGGAACCACCCTTACCGCAAACATGGCCGCATCCGTGGCAAACATCTCCGCGAGGAGAGCCGCCGCCGGACACGCCTTCTTCAACCTGTTCGGAGTGCTGTGGGTACTGATTCTGTACCATCCGTTCCTGTGGGTGGTTTCCAGGGTGATAATGGCAGTGGGACTGGATAACCCGCTGGTATCAGGAGCCTCAACGTTCTCCATCCTGTGCTCCATAGCGATGGTGCATACCCTCTTCAATGTCAGCAACACCTGCATACTTGTAGGATTCACAAACAAGATCGTGGCGTTTGTGACCAAACTCCTGCCGGGCAAGCCGGAGGACGAGGGCTACAGGCTTCAGTACATCCACGGAGGTCCGCTTTCCACCGCCGAGCTGTCTCTGGGGCAGGCCAAGGGAGAGATCCTGCACTTCGTGAAAATTTGCCGCGAGCAATATACCCTTGCCCGTGAAAGCATCAGCACCACCGATCCGGAGAAATTCGACGAACTGTACCATAAACTGGAACACTACGAACAGATAACGGACAAGATAGAGTTCGAGATAGCCAAGTACCTGAACGAGATTTCCGAATGGGACCTTTCAGAAGAATCCTCCCGCAGGATACAGGCAATGTTCAAGATTATCGGCGAACTGGAAAGCATAGGAGACAGCGGCTTCAACATCGGAAGAATCCTGCAGAGGAGGAACATCCACAACGCCTCCTTCGACGAGGATATGGTTACCCGCCTGGGCTTTATGATGGATCTTATCTTCAAGGGATTCGACGTTATGGAGAAGAACCTGGAGCTCGGCTACGAGAACATCACGGACATCTCCAACGCCCAGGATGTGGAGCAGGAAATCAACGAGTACCGCAACAACCTCAAGGAAGAGCACCTGCTCAATCTGGAGAACAACACCTACAGTTATCTTACCGGAGTCTACTACATAGACATGATCAACGAGTTCGAGCACGTGGGAGACTTTATGATCAACATCTCCGAGGCGATTATCGAGATAAAGTAACTTTTCATATATTTGCACCGCTAACCAACACTTTTTGATACTTGGAACCTCCCAGTACAATACTAATGCTGCTTGTCGGCTCTCCAGATGAAATTCCCCCTTCGTCCGTGTGGGAAAACATATTCATTGGATTATTGATTCTGCTGCTGCTTTTCTGCTCTGCGATGATGAGCGGAAGCGAAGCTGCGTTCTTCTCCCTCAGCCCGAAGGAAAGCAGGAAACTGAAAGAAGGGGAGGATTCCTCCAGCCGCAGGGTAATCCGCCTTCTGGGGCAGCCTAACCGCCTTCTGGGAACCATTCTCCAGGCCAACAATATCGTGAACATACTTCTGGTATTGCTATTCTCCCTGCTGATAGACAGGCTGTTCGACTTTACCGGCCATCCGGTACTGGAGTTTGTGGTATGTACGGTGGTGGTAACCTTCATACTGGTTCTCTTCGGCGAGGCTATGCCTAAGATTCTGGGGACCCAGTATCCGGTTAGTTTCTCAAGGTTCACGAGCCTTCCGCTCTCCATACTCAAGCACACCACCATCCCTATCGACAAGGTGATGGACAAGGTTGTGGAGAAAAGACGTCACGGCAAAACCCTCTCCGAAGAAGAGGAGGAAGATGCCTACAAGATGCTCAGCGGAGCCGTGGAGATGACAGTTACGGAAGACGCCAGCCAGAAAAAGCTCCTGAAGAAAATCCTTACACTCCCGACCAAGACCGTGTCGCAGATCATGATGCCGAGAATCGAGGTGGAGACCATAAGCATGGAGATGGACAACGACGAGGTCATCCGCATCGCCAACGAATGCGGCTACTCCCGCCTTCCGGTCTATAAGGACAACACGGAGGACATCCGCGGCTTCCTCTATATCAAGGACATGCTGCCTTACATAATGAGCCGCAGCAAGAAGTTCGACTGGAGAAAGCACATCCGCCAGGCCTACTTTGTTCCGGGATCCATGAAGATCAACGACCTCCTGGAAGAACTCCGTCAGAGAAAGCTTCACTTGGCAATCGTGGTTGACGAATACGGCGGAATGGACGGCATCGTGACAATGGAAGATATCCTGGAAGAAATCGTGGGAGAAATCTCAGACGAGAGCGACACCCAGGAAGAAGCACAAACAGCATCCTCACCGGCAACAGCACAACAGCACACTAACTGAGAATACCTGTCAAATACAGATTACAAAACGTACGTTAACAGAAAAACAAACATATTCAGATAATGGGACTTTATCTTAGAAAAGAACTCAAGGGCGGCGGAACGATAGCCGTATGGGAAATTACCGAGAGCGAGAAAGAGCTTCTGGACATACTTGCCCGTGACGAAGAGGACAGGGAAGAGGAACTTGAGGAGATTTCTCTCTACAAGAGCGAACAGGCAAGGCGGGAAAGGCTTTCCGTGCTGGCTCTGGTGCAGACTCTGTTCGAGAAGCCTGTCCACATCGGCCATCACGAGAACGGCGCTCCTTACATCGAGAACGACAGCACCCGCATCAGCATAACCCACACCAACCGCTTCTCCGCGGTAATCATCCACCCTTCCGAGGAAGTGGGCATAGACATCGAGAGCATCAAGCGAGACTTTACGGCTGTGGAGAAAAGGGCTCTCAGCGAAGAGGAAAGGGACGACCTTCTGGACAAGGACGAGGACGATCCCGAGAAGATGGAAGAGCGCAACACCCAGCTTGCCATCTACTGGTGCGCCAAGGAAGCCCTCTACAAGCGTATGGGCCGCAACAACGTGGACTTCTCCGAAGATATGGAAGTAGACCGCTTCAACGTGAAGGATGAGGGAGAAATCGATGTAACCTTCAAATACCCGCAAAGCGAGCACATCGTTGATGAAGACGGAGAAGAACAGAACGAAGAGGAAGAATTCGAGATGCAGTACGAGACCTTCGAGGACCACGTCCTCGTCTGGATGGTCGGCTAGCCGGTGGCAGACAACGTGCTATATATCAAGGACATAAATAAATGGTCCTGCGGCAAAACCTCCGCAGGACCACTTGTTTAAAGGATTGCTTTTCAGGCGTTTATCCGCCACCGGCTTACATCATGCCGCCCATTCCGCCGCCGCCCATGGCTGGCATCGGAGCAGGATTCTCTTCCTTCTTGTCTGCAATCACGCACTCGGTTGTCAGGAACATTCCGGCAACGGAAGCTGCGTTCTGCAATGCAACTCTTGCAACCTTGGTAGGATCGATTACGCCACCAGCAAGAAGGTTCTCGAACTTGCCCTCGCGAGCATTGTATCCGAAGTCATCCTTTCCTTCCTTAACCTTCTGGATAATGACGCTGCCTTCCTCGCCTGCGTTCTCGCAGATGATTCTCAGCGGCTCTTCCAGAGTGCGGATGATGATGTTGATACCGGTCTGCTCATCCTCGTTCGCTCCCTTGAGAGTCTTCAGATGGTCGATAGCCCTGATGTATGCAACTCCACCGCCGGCGATGATACCTTCCTCAACGGCAGCCCTGGTTGCGTTCAGTGCGTCCTCAACCCTGTCTTTCTTCTCCTTGAGCTCAACCTCGGAAGCAGCACCTACGTAGAGGACTGCAACTCCGCCGGCCAGTTTGGCCAGTCTTTCCTTCAGCTTCTCGCGGTCGTAGTCTGAAGTGGTGCTCTCTATCTGCTTCTTGATCTGTGCAACGCGGTCTGCGATGTCCTGCTTGTTGCCGGCACCGTTAACGATGGTAGTGTTCTCCTTGTCGATAGTAATCTTCTCGGCCTTACCGAGCATGTCAGGAGTGCAGTTCTCCAGGGTGAATCCCCTCTCCTCGGAAACAACGATTGCACCTGTCAGGGTAGCGATATCCTGAAGCATCTCCTTACGTCTGTCGCCGAAACCAGGAGCCTTAACCGCAGCAACCTTCAGAGTTCCCCTCAGACGGTTGACAACCAAAGTTGTAAGAGCCTCGCCATCCACATCCTCAGCGATGATCAGCAGAGCCTTGCCCTCTCTTGCCAGAGGCTCGAGAACAGGAAGAAGGTCCTTCATCGTGGAGATCTTCTTGTCGGTGATCAGAATGGCAGGCTGATCCAGAACTGCCTCCATCTTGTCAGGGTTTGTCATGAAGTAAGGAGAGATGTATCCGCGGTCGAACTGCATACCCTCTACAACCTTAACCTCGGTTGTAGTTCCCTTTGCCTCCTCAACGGTGATGACACCCTCTTTCTTTACCTTGCTCATTGCATCGGCGATGAGTTTTCCGATAACTGCATCGTTGTTTGCGGAGATTGTTCCAACCTGCTCGATCTTTGAGTAGTCTGTTCCGACACTCTGGCTCTGCTTCTTAAGGTCCTCAACTACAGCCTCGACAGCCTTGTCAATACCTCTCTTCAGATCCATCGGGTTTGCACCTGCTGTAACGTTCTTCAAACCTACGTTGATGATTGCCTGTGCCAGAACGGTTGC
>JAFYZX010000103.1 GCA_017548505.1 Bacteroidales bacterium
ATGTTGTTTGCAAAAAGGATGTCCGTAATCTTGTTCTCCTTAACATACTGCTCCATGTTGAAGGTGAAGTAGCGGTAGTCTATCACGTGGATTTCCTCGAACGAGAAGAACAGCCAGCCCGGAAGGGCGTTGCCGAAACTGTCCTTTATGATGATCAGCCTTCTTTTGTTCTTGGTTGATGTCTCCACCTTGGTGAGCTTGGTGTCTCCGCCCATAAACGTGCAGTAGGCGCTGCCGCTGCCGTCTTTGTAGTGGAAGAAGAACTTGCCCTTGAACGGGCCGCTTTCTCCCGTAACCTTGTAGTTCTCGTCTATGGTGTAGTTGATGTAGGTTGTAGTGTAGGTTACGGTGGAATCAGGTTCCCAGAATATAAAATCCTCCGGGGCTTTCTTTACGCTTATGTCTTTGGAATAGCCGTACATGCTTCCTACATAGCGCTTTACAACTTTCCTTGTGTATGATGTGGTGTCTTTGAATGGAACTCCGGCCACCTGGGCGAATTTCTGGGCGGCATAGAAGGCTCCCAGAGGAGACCAGTGGTGGTCTGTCCTCAGGTAGATGTCCTCGTTGGCGTGTCTTCCTAGTGTAGTGTAAACGTCAACAGCCTTGACAGAATCGGACAGATGGGCGAATATGTTGTTTATGGTTGCCCTCTGGCTCTTGGTGCGGCTCTTTACGGCATCCGGGCAATAGAACTCAATGGAGGTCGGGATTACCATCAGATAGACGTTAACCTTCTTGCCAAGTTTTCTCTTGTAGATATTGGCCGCCTCGGCGAACTTGACTCCTCCGGTGGAATCCCCTGCGTATGCCATCAGGGCCCTGACTTTTTCTCCGGTACCCACGATTACTATTCCGGCGTGGGCGATCTTGGCGTTTTCCTCGGCTGTGAGCTTGTTGCGGTATTCCTCTATCCTGCGGTTTTCGGTAGTGTCTTTAGGATTTGCAGGGATTGTGTCGTTGGCCTGGAGGTCTGTGGAGTTGATATCCGGGGCCTCAATGTCAATAGGGGCGGCGTCCGGAGCGTGGAAGGTGATGGCGTTCTCCTTGGAGAAGTTCATCCTCATCCAGTCCTTTATGCTCATGCTCAGGTTGATGAACATGTCGCGGTACGGCTCGCTGTCGCTGAACCAGGTAGAAAGCTCCTTGGTGAACTTGCCTTCCTTGAGGTTCCGGAAGGTAAACTCAGGGAACTTTGCAAGCTCCCGCTTCTCGACTTCACTTACCGTTGAACGCGGGAAGGTGTTGAAGACGATCACGAATGCTGCAAAGAGCACGATCACCACCGGTATGTAGAGCTTCTTGCCCATTTGTCTTTACTGAGTAAGGAACCTTGCGTAGGATTTGCTTGTTGTGGCAAGCACTCCTCTCATTATGTTATTTGCAAACAGTATGTCCGTTATCTTGTTGTCCTTTACGTATTTCTTGATGTTGCGCTTGAAGAAGCGGCAGTCTATCACGTGTACTTCCTCAAACGAGAAGAAAAGGTAGCCTGGGATGGCGTTGCCGTAGCTGTCCTTGAAGATTATCAGCCTGCGGCCGTTCTTGGTGGATGTCCTTACCTGGGTAATCTTGGCGTCTCCGCCCATAAACACCACGTAGCATCCTGCCCCGCTAACTCCCTTCTGGAAGAAGTCTCCTTTCTGCGGGGCTCTCTCGGACAGGGCAACTCCCTTCTTGGTGTTATAGTTTATATATGTGGTCTCGTACTTTACCGTTGAGTCTGGGGTGTAATAGACAAAGTCCTCAGGGGAGTTCTTGATTTCCTGGCTCTTGGTGAACATGTACATTGTTCCCACATAGTTGTGGATCACGTGTTTCTTGTAGTGGGAGAGGTCCTTGAACGGAACCTTTGCCACTGCCGCAAATTTCTTGGCCGCATAGTAGGCTCCCAGCGGTGCCCAGTGGTGGTCTGTACGGGAGTAGATAGGCTCTGCGGCGTGCCTTCCCAGTATGGAGTAGATATCCACAGCCTTAACATTCTCGTCCAGGTGAGAGAATATGCGGTTGATTGTAGTGCCCTGGTTCTTTCCGGCCGAGCCCTTGTTAGGAGTGTAGAAGGCTCCGGCATTAGGGATTACCATACAGTAAACGTTTACGCTGTCGCCGAAGACACTCTTGTACTTGTTGGCGGCGTTGGCGTATTCAACCTCTCCAGCACTTCTTCCGCCGTATGGCTCTGCAGCCCTTACCTTACCCGGCTCGCCGATAAGCATTATGCCGGATTTCAGCGTCTTGCAAGGGGCGTTCGGATTTACGCGGTTAACATATTTCGCCACCGTGCGGTTAGGGTAGATGTCGTTTGCGTCAGAGGTCGGAACCGGATAGGACGGTTTCTTGACAACCACTGAATCTGTTGTCTGTGCAGCGGTAGTGTCCGTTGTCTGCGAATACGCAAACGGGCTTGCCAGAAGAATGATTGCGGATATGATAAGTGTCTTTTTCATGATCAGAATCTGAAATAAAGGAATGGGTTGTTTGTGGCTCCCACCAGAAGGGCCACGCTTACAATAAGTATCACGACAGCGATGGCGGTTCTTACGATCCATAGTCCCTTGAAGTTTCTGAAGAGCCTCCTTACCGGCATCGAGAACACTATTGCTGCTATCCACAGCCAGAAGTTGTTGGTAAGGGCGGATACGGCAGTGAAGTCGCTCTGTGCCGGAGCGCTTCCGAACAGGCTGCCGGTCAAGACTTTGAACTTGTCAAGATCGTCGAAGTAGAATATTCCCCAACCCAGCACGAAAAGGAAGATGGTGTAGATGTGGAGGAATATCTTAGGTATCTTGTCGTATATCTTCAGTATGGTGTATTTTTCAAATGTAACTATCAGTCCGAAGTAAAGGCCCCAGATGATGAAGTTCCAGCTGGCACCGTGCCACATACCGGTCAGGAACCACACAATCAGAATGTTGAGGGCCTGGTGGCGGCGGTTTCCTCCCAGAGGAATGTAGAGATAGTCCCTGAAGAATGATCCCAGGGAAATGTGCCATCTCCTCCAGAATTCCGTGATGGTGGAACTGATGTAAGGATGGTTGAAGTTCTCGTTGAAGTGGAATCCCAGGCAACGGCCCATTCCGATTGCCATATCGGAGTATCCGGAGAAGTCGAAATAGATCTGGAATGTGAATGCCAGAAGGCCTATCCAGCTTCCCGCGGTGGAGAATGTCTCGGGATTTGCAGCCAGGAAATAATCGGCGACAGTTGATATCTGGTTGGCGATTATGACCTTCTTGCCCAGTCCGATGAGGAAGCGGTAGCTGCCTTCAGCAAAGTCGTCCCAGGTCACTTTCCTGTCGCTGATCTCGGCTGCAATTGTGCCGTACCTGACGATAGGTCCTGCAATCAGCTGAGGGAACATAGAGATGTAGAACAGCAGGTCCAGAAACCTCTTCTGCGGCGGGGAGTCTTTCCTGTAAACGTCTATCAGATAGCTCATTGACTGGAAAGTGTAGAAGCTGATTCCGATAGGCAGGGCTATCTTGGGAACTGATACGTGAAGTCCCAGGCTGTTTAGCCCTTCCGCAAAGAATCCCAGGTACTTGAACGATGCCAGAACTGCCAGGTTGAAGGCGATTCCTATAACAAGTGCGGTCTTGCGGCTTTTTTGCGATGTGTCAATGGCGATACCGCACAGATAGTTGACAAACACGCAGAATAGCATCAGGAACACGTATATCGGTTCTCCCCAGGCGTAGAAAATAAGGGAGAAGATTACGGTAATCAGGTTTCTGCCCTTGAACGAGCGGTGGATTCCGTCCCGCCCTTCCTTGAGGGTACCGTTACGGTCGATAAGCCCTGCTATGAGATAGCAGAGGGCGAATCCCGCAAGGAACTCAAATAGGAAAAGAAGGTCAGAAAAAACCATTTCAGTGTTCTACTTGAAAACGGCTTCAAATTTATGAAAAAATACGGATTCTATCCTTATCAGGATAAATATATGTACGAATTGATAATATATTGTATGGACGATACTTGAAAAATGTTTAATTATTTCATATATTTGTATAAATGTGTGCTCCGTTGTAAAAAAAAACGTAGATTTTTTCACAAACTGATACATTTTCTTATGAAAATATTGAAAATATTTAGATTTCAGCTGTTGCTGGTTTCAACTATTCTCTTTTTCAGCGATTGGGGATGGTCTCAGGATTCCCTGACTGTTCCCAAGACGGTTGAAGAAAGGTACGGGGCTTTTGTCAGGTATCTTTCTCCGGAGAAGGTTTATCTCCACACCGACAAGGACGTTTATGCGATAGGGGATACAATCTGGTTCAAATGCTATGTCGCAAACAGGTCTGTCCAGTCTGATTATCCAGAGAGCAGGTTCGTGTATGTGGAACTTGTGGGCACTACAGTCGGAAAAGATGTTTCTACCAACCGACCTACGGAGATTTCCTATGTAATACAAAGAGTCAAGGTCAAGATGTGGAACGGTGTCCTTGAGGGATATGTGCACGTACCGGATGACGTTAACACCGGCTATGCCACACTCAGGGCCTTTACCTACTGGATGCTGAACAAGGATGCGGAATATGTTTTCAAAAAGGAGATTTCCCTGATCAATCCTCTGAAAGACAGTTTTGTGGAAGGGCTGAAGGAGAAGAAGATGAGAGATGACAGCCATTATCAGGATATCGGTATGGAGAATCCGTTCAATCCGATAAAGAGGGTTGAGACTATGGATTGCGCTTTTCTTCCGGAGAGCGGCCGTCTGCTCAAAGGCGTAAACTGCCGGATCGGAGTCAAGATAATAAACGAGCAAGGCCTCGGGCAGCAGGCAGAGGGAAAAGTGTTTGACCATAATGATGTCCAGGTAGCGTCATTCACCACAGACGAGTACGGGTTCGGAAGCTTCTGTCTGAGCCCGATCGCGGAGAAAGAGAAATATTATGCCAAGATTGAGGATACAAGAGGTGTCAGTGCAAAGGTCAAGCTTCCTGAGGTGGAGAATGAGGGCGGCGTCATTGCAATCAAGCCGGATAAGGATATGATTCACGCAACGGTCAATCTCAGAGGAATAACTGCCGATGACCTGAAGTTCGTCCTTTGCAACGGAGATGAAATATACTATCAGACTCAGGTTACAGGCCCTGTCTCCATAAATCTCCCTGTTACGGGAATGGCTCCCGGAATAAACAACGCTATCCTCTGCACTTCAGACGGGAAAGTGATTGCCAAGCGTCCGTTCTTCATTTTCCCCAAGAGTTCCGTCAATGTGGAAATGGATACGATTGGAAGCGATTACGGAAAGAGAGAAAACGTTTCTCTGTACCTGGATATGGGAGGAAGAAGCGGAGGCGATTTCTCGGTTTCTGTCACCGATGATTTCCTTGCACCGCATAATGGACTGAACAACAACATCATATCATATATGTTCCTATCCTCTGAAATCAAGGGCAATGTGGAGAATCCTCAGCGGTTCTTCAATGATTCTGTTGACATTGCCAAGAGGATTGAGGATGTGGACCTGATGCTGATGACGCAGGGTTGGGAATACTATGACCTCCCGGCTGTTCTCGCCGGAGAGTTCCCGATGCCTAAGTTCGGCAGGGAATACATCCAGTCTATAGCAGGACAGGTAAACAAAGGTTTTCTCAAAAAGAAAAAAGCTTCATACGTGGCTTTTCTGGCCCCAAAAATAAACTTTGCGGCGATTGGAAAGGTGGATCCTGAAGGCTATTTCGAGCTGAAGGACATTGATTTTCCGGACAGCACCACTTTTATCGTCAACGCTTCCAAGAAGATGGACGGACGCGGGCATCTTAAACCTATTGTCTATGAGGATTCTTATGCGCCTTTCACAAAGTTTGTCCATAACAAGCAGAAAGTTCTTTACACTCCTAAAGTCGCCGAGATTGTTACCAACAATTATTACAATGCCGGAGGGGATTTGTCTTATCAGCTTAATTCCATTACGGTTTACGGAAGGAAGAAGAGCCTTAAGGGGATATCTCCTTTCCCTATGATGGAGTTCCGTCAGGACCAGATAAGGGAAGGCAGAAAGCTGGAGGCCTATAACAATTTCGATATGGTCAGCTATCTTGTGATGACAGTTCCCGGAACAAGGGAACGTTTTACGCGTAACGGTCGTATTGTGCTTTGCCGTGTTCCAGCTACCTCTACCGGAATGACTGTCGGAGACGGGTGGGTCGGGATTATCGTATTCATCGACGGCTTGCATAGTTCAGAGCCATGGGAACTGGAACAGTTAATGGTGGATGATGTGGAGACTGTAGTTTACCTGAAAGGGATGGATGCGGCTCCGTTTGCGTTATATAGTCCTCTTTTCGGATATGGCAACAACACGGTTCCGGACGTTGTCCTGGTCAAGACAAAACCGATTCACCGGACACTGTGGCATGTCAGTTACGGACGTCCTCTGGGGTGGCAGAAGCCTAAGCATTTCTATGCGCCTAAATATGAGGTGGAAGGCAAGGATATTGTTCCTAAGGGGCAGGACAGGCGTTCCACCCTGTACTGGAATCCATCCCTTAAGGCGGACGAAAACGGAGAAATCGGTTTCCGCTTCAATACCTCCGACCTTCTGAGTGGCTACACGGTAACGCTGGAAGGAGTTACAGCCGACGGGGAATATGTATCCAGGCAGTTCAACTTGAAATAATCTTTGACAATTCAGAGTTTTTGCAGTCAAAAGAACGGTTATGAAGCATATCTGTTTTTACTCGTTTTTGTTTTGGGCATTAGGTCTGTCTTTCCAGAATGCTGTGGCTCAGGATAGCTTGAGTATTCCAAAGACTCTCGAGGAGAAATTTGACGCTTATGCGAGGCTTTTGTCTCCCGAGAAGGTCTATCTGCACACTGACAAGGACGTTTACTCTATAGGGGATACTATCTGGTTCAAGGGCTATGTAGCTAACGCGGCAGCCATTTCAGAGTATCCGGAAAGCCGTTTCATTTATGCGGAACTTATAGGCAATACATACTCAAAGAACATCACCTCAGGCAGATACGAGGAAATGAGTTATGTGATGGAGAGGGTCAAGATACGTTACTATGGCGGTGTCCTTCAAGGTCATATTCCTGTTCCGGATGATGCAAATACAGGTTATGTTAAAATAAGGGCGTTCACATACTGGAATCTCAACGGGGAGACGGACTATCTCTTCTCGAAAACACTCTCGCTAATCAATCCGGTAAAGGACAATTATGTAGAAGAGCTCAAGGAGAAGAAACTCCGGGATAATTCTTTCTACGAGGAAATCGGCTCCGGCAATCCTTTCAACGAGAAAAAAGTTGTTCCCCGAATCGACTGCCGCTTCCTGCCTGAGAGCGGAAGGCTGCTTGCCGGCCACAGTAACAGAATAGGCGTCAAGGTCATCAACGAAAGCGGACTTGGCCAGCAGTCAGAAGGCCAGGTGTTTGACCGTAGCGGCAATCAGGTGGCTTCTTTTGCTGCAGACGAATACGGTTTCGGCAGTTTTACCCTCAGTCCGCAAAATGCCTCCGAAAAATATTATGCAGTTGTAAAAGATGCCAGGGGAGCTTCCGATAAGGTATCCCTTCCGGCTGTAGACGCTGAAGGCGCCGCAATCTCCCTCAAGGCCGGCAAGGATATGATGGTTGCTTCAATGGCTGTCAGTCCGGGGCTTAGTTCGGAGAAGCTGAGGTTCATCCTTTGTTCAAAAGACGAGATCTATTATGACGAGCCTCTGGACAAGGTTATGAAAGTCAATCTTCCTACCGAAGGAATGCCTGAAGGTGTGAACAATGCAATTATCTGCGATGAGACCGGTTATATCTATTCCAGGAGACCTTTCTTCGTGATGCCTGCCTCACAAAATAATGGAGAATTTGAAACAGACTACGGAAAAGGAGACAGACAGAAACCACGCCAGAAGGTCAGCGTAACGGTTCCGCTGGACGGAGCCGGTGAAGGCGGTTCTTTCTCGGTTTCTGTTACGGACAATGTACTCTCTCCGGTCAACACCCAGAACGATAACATCATTTCCTATATGTTCCTTTCTTCTGAAATCAGGGGAAATGTGGAGAATCCCCTGAGATTCTTCTGCGATACAATTCCTCTGGAAAAGAGGATAGAGGATGCGGACCTGATGCTGATGACCCAGGGATGGGAGTATTATGACCTTCCGGCAGTCCTTTCCGGCAATTTCCCTATGCCAAAATACGGCAGGGAATATGTCCAGTCCATTTCGGGCCAGGTGAAGAGGGGGCTCCTGAAGAAGCCGAAATCGTCAATGGTCGCTATCCTGGCCCCTTC
>JAFYZX010000017.1 GCA_017548505.1 Bacteroidales bacterium
TCGTGGATCAGAGCATTGCTTTATTGTTCTCATATTGTGAATATTTGATTGATTTCTTTATAGGTTACAAAATTGTTAAAGCCACAAAAGAGTATCAAGTTCACTTTGGTTCATTTGTAACGAGCTCGTTTTGTTTTTGATTCCGACTTAGATTTTGTTTATTTCCAAAATTCACTATATTTGCAGAGTTTTAGAAATATAATATGGCAAATATATCCTACTTGGCTTTTAGGGAGCGGTTTATAAAGTATGGCTGTTTCAGCACCAGTCAGGTTAAGGTATGGCGGAATGATTTTGAAGCCAACAACTTTACCAGGTGGTGCAGGGAAAAGCTTCTTATCCGCTTGCGAAGAGGATGGTACGCATTTCCGGAGTGCCTTCAGATACCTGATTTTGCAAGGTATATTGCCGGAAGGATTTATAAGCCGTCTTATATCAGCCTTCACACGGCATTGTCTTTTTACGGGATGATTCCGGAAGGAGTGGTAAGCGTCAACAGCGTGTCAACGCTTAAGACAATATCGTTCAGCAATGATTTCGGGGAATATACCTACCAGAGCATCAAGCCTTCCCTATTCTTCGGCTTTGAACTGAAGAAAATGAGCGATGGAAGATCAATTCCCTTTGCCACTCCGGAAAAAGCCCTTCTGGATTTGCTGTATCTTTATCCGATGTACAAGACGGAAGAGGATATGGCGGAACTGAGGCTTGACGAGGATTTTATGAGTGAAGAACTCAATACTGACAGACTGTACGATTATCTAGAAAAGTTTGATAATAAAGCACTGAAATCCAGAGTAATAACACTTTCAAAAGTTTACGGATTATGATTGATATGGAGATTATAAGAGGCTTTTTTCCTGCCTCGATACGCAACAATGCTGCTTTTAACAAGTACATGCTGAAGGAATATATCCAGCTAATGATCCTTGACTTTTTGTCATCATCGGAATATGCACATAAACTCTGTTTCATAGGCGGCACAAACCTTAGACTTATTCTGGGAATAGACAGATTCTCAGAGGATCTGGACTTTGACTGCAAGAACATGGATAAAGAAGAGTTTATGGCGATGACTGACGGAGTTTTGGCATTCCTGAGAGCCAATGACTTTAATGTAGAACCAAAAGATAAAGACAACCCAAAGTTAACGGCATTCAGACGCAACATTCATTTTCCGGGGCTTTTGTTTGATTTGAACCTTACAGGTCATCGCGAAGAAAAGCTTCTGATAAAGGTGGAAGCCCAGGATCAGGGAGTGCCATACACTCCTGTTATCGCCGATGTAAAAGGCTGCGGTTTCTTCTTCCCCTTTCAGATTCCTCCCAAGCCGGTTCTATGCGCCATGAAGCTTTCCGCTCTGCTAACCAGAGCAAAAGGAAGAGATTTCTACGACTCTATGTTCCTCCTCTCCCAGACAGAACCGGATTACGGCTTTCTGAAAGCAAGATCAGGAGTTTCAGACAAAGAAGAGCTAAAAAGCAGAGTCAAGGCATTATTGGAGAAAGTGGATATCTCAAGAAAAGCCGAAGATTTCAAGCATCTTCTTTTTAACGCGGCCGGAAGTCAAAAGATTCTGCGTTTTGGAGAATTCGTGGAAGGGATTAAATTTTGAATTGTAACATCATAGTCTAATGAAAAACACAGGTAGAATAAAAGCACGTGCAGTTTTGGCATTGCTGTTTTCTTTTTCTTATTTCTTATTCCTTATTTCTTGCACATCATCTAACAAGCAAAAGTATTGGGATATAGTTAAGGAAGGCGGTTTAAGGATCGTAATGCAGATACAGCTTGATGAGGTTGATGAGGATCAGGCTTCTGACGAAGCAAAGAGAGCTGCGAGATCTAAGAGGTCTGAAACGGTTTCCGAATTCATTGCTGCCATCCGGAGCCGTATTGAAGGCTTTGGTGTTACAAACGTCAATATCAAAGAACTGGACAGTTTGGGAAAGATTCAGATAGAGATGCCTAAGGTGAAAGACCTTGAACGTGTCGAGAGAATTCTCCTAAAGACAGGGAAGCTGGAATTCTGGCCGACATTCAACTGTTCAGAGGTTACAGTCTATCTACGTTCGGCAGATGAGATTCTGCAAAATCTTTTGCTTTCCCAAGGGGAAAAAACAGAAAAGCCTCTTATTAAGCTGCTTAATTTGGAATCTCCATTTGCTAGAGCCTGCATAGGTTCAGTAAATCTCTCAGATACAGCCCTGGTCAACAAATACCTGAATATGCCACAGGTTAAGGCTGCCTTACCGGCCAATCTGATTCCTATGTGGAGCCGTAACCCAGCCGACTATGATAACCGCTTCATTGAACTCATCGCCATCAAAGGTACCGATGACGGCAAGGCTCCTCTGGACGGAAGCTACATTGCAGAGGTAAATGCCTACTACAATAGAAATTATGCATATAATGGAGTCAAAATAAAAATGAATGATGCCGGAACTAAAATCTGGGCGAAAATGACAGAGGAGAGTATCGGAAAGGGCATAGCAATCGTAATAGACGGGCGAGTAAACTCATACCCGACCGTATTAGAAAGGATTGATGGCGGAATGACTCAAATATCCGGCGGTTTCTCACTGGAAGAAGCTACGGACCTCGCCGATATCCTGAAGGGCGGGCAGCTACCTGCCTCAGCGATTATTCTGGAAGAGAAAGTAATAGAGCCAAAAGTCCAATAGAAAGTATTGGGATATTTATTAACTTTGAAACATGAGACTGATTATCGCTATTATTTGCTTTGTTTCTATGGCTTTTTGCAAAGACACGGATAATGAAAGGGTAAAGGAACTATCTACCCTGCCGAAAGAGGTTAAACAGGTAATTCTGGTGCAGGACCACAAGCTGAGTCTGTGGAACAGGACGGATGGTGAGGACTGTGGCTGTGATGATGCTTCCGGGTGGAAAATGGCATTTGAAGTGCCTTGCCATTACGGGAAGAACGGGCTTAGTGCAGACAGGCATGATGGAGACGGAACAACCCCTATCGGACTGTTCAAGGTGCTGTACTCATTTGGAAATGCGCCGGATCCGGGAGCTGGAATGACCTACAGGCAAATACAGAGGACATCCTATTGGTCAGGAGAAAAAGAAGATTACAACACCTGGGTGGATCTGGAACCGGGAAGTAGGGAAATGAAAAGAAGCGAATATCTGTATAAGTTCAAGATATCCTATAAATATGCAATGGCGATAGACTTCAACACCAATCCTGTGGTCTGGGGTAAGGGATTTGCAATATTTATCCACTGCGATTATCTTGACGATCAGACAACTGCAGGATGTGTAGCCCTGGAAGAAAAGTATATGCTCCGTCTGGTCAAGGAGTGCAAGGAAGGCACCTATCTCTGGGTAAAAGAATAGCGGTGGCAGATATACGTCTGACTAACAAAGAATTAAAGAATTGCCCTCCAGTCTTTTGACCGGAGGGTAATTTTACAAGTAGCTAGCTTTTAGCTATTTAAGCGCCACTACTTCTTCACAACCATCTTGGAGAGCTTTTCGGTGAGCATAGGGATGATCTTATGCACATCACCTACTATACCTACATCGGCGACACCGAAGATAGGAGCAAACTTGTCCTTGTTGATGGCGATGATGAAATCACTCTCCTCCATACCTGCAAGGTGCTGGATGGCGCCGCTGATACCGCAAGCCATGTAAAGGGCAGGTCTTACAGTCTTACCTGTCTGGCCAACCTGAACCTCGTGAGGCATGACGCCGGCATCAACCATAGCACGGGATGAAGATACCTGGGCTCCGATAACGTCCGCCAGAGCCTGGAGCTTTGCAAATCCCTCAGGATTACCAACTCCACGGCCACCGGAAACGAGGATCTTGGCCTCGGTGATATCAACCTTACCCTTGTTCTCCTTAACGCTCTCTACGAGCTTTACCTTGAACTTGGAAGCGTCGAAGACTGGGTTGAAGACCTCAACCTCTCCCTGTCGATTCTCATCCTTGGTGCCCTTCTGCATAACGCCCGGACGTACGGTAGACATCTGAGGCCTGTGCTCGGTACACATAATGGTAGCCATAAGGTTACCGCCGAATGCAGGACTGGTCATAAGGAGCTCTCTCTCCTCAGAGATGTCCAGACCTGTACAGTCTGCAGTCAGACCGGTAGCCAGTCTGGAAGCCAGCCTTGGACCGAGGTCTCTTCCGATGGTGGTTGCACCCAGAAGCACGATGCTTGGCTTGTAATGGTCGATAGCCTGGCTCATGGCCTGCGAGTACTGCTCGGTAAGATAGTGCTCAAGCTCAGGAGCATCCATAACCACAACCTTGTCTGCACCCCATGCGATCAGTTCCTTTGCGCTTTCAGTATTCTTGTATCCAGGATAGAAGGCAACAACCTTCTCTCCGAGAGCGTCTGCAAGCACTCTTGCCTTTCCCAAAAGTTCAAGAGCAACAGACTGGATCTTGCCGTCTCTTTGTTCGGCGAAAACGTAAACGTCTTTATAATCTGCTTTATTCATTTCTTTCAGTATTAGGCAATTAGATAATAAACTTCTCTTTCATCTTGGCGATGATTACATCCACAGCCTGCTCTGGATCAAGTTCATAAACCTGTCCAGCAGCCTTGGTAGCCTTGGTGAAGGCCTTCATAACCTTGGTTGGAGAACCCTTGAGTCCGAGCTTGCCGGGATCGATGTCGAGGTTAGCCTCAGTCCAGATCTCTACCTGGCGGTCGAAAGCGTCCACGATGCCTCCAACGCTCATGTATCTGGCCTTGTAGCCGGATGCAAGAACGGTGAATACAGCCGGACCTTCAACGTCCAAGATCTCGTAGCCGTCTTCTGTCTCCTTCTTTACCCTGAAGTTGTTGCCGCCCTTGTACTCGCAGTCAACAACATAGGATACCTGAGGAAGAGCCAGATGCTCAGCCATTTCAGGACCTACCTGAGCGGTATCTCCATCGATGGCCTGGCGGCCGGTGATGATAAGGTCGTAAGGAATAGCCTTCAGTGCGCCTGCAAGAGCGTTGGAGGTTGCAAGAGTATCTGCACCTGCAAAAGCCCTGCTGGTAAGAAGGATAGCCCTGTCTGCCCCCATTGCGAATGCTTCCCTGAGAACCAGGTCGGCCTGAGGAGGACCCATAGTGATTACAGTTACGTTAGCACCGCACTTCTCCTTGAGCTGAAGGGCAAGCTCGAGACCGCCCTTATCGTCAGGATTCATAATGGAAGGAACGCCATCTCTTATGAGAGTGTGCTTTACCGGATCAATCTTTACAACGGTAGTGTCCGGA
Source organism: Bacteroidales bacterium (assembly GCA_017548505.1). Lineage (GTDB taxonomy): Bacteria > Bacteroidota > Bacteroidia > Bacteroidales > UBA932 > Egerieousia. Next base: position 5,255 of record JAFYZX010000017.1, read on the forward strand.
ACTTGTTTTACACAAACTACTATATTCATAATCAGACTTTTTTACTTCTTGAACAATTTGGCGGCAATAACCATTCTCTGAACTTCTGAGGTACCCTCGTAGATCTCTGTGATCTTGGCGTCTCTCATCATTCTCTCGACAGGATATTCCCTTGTGTAACCGTAACCTCCGTGGAACTGGACTGCCTTGGTTGTCATATCCATAGCTGTCTCAGCCGCAAAGAGTTTTGCCATAGCGGCATCTGCGCTGAAAGGCATTCCGTGATCCTTCTTCCAGGCTGCTGCCCTTACGAGGTATCTTGCTGCCTCGATTCTGGTCTGCAGGTCTGCAAGCTGGAACTGGGTATTCTGGAACTGGCTCAGCGATTTGCCGAACTGCTTCCTTTCCTTGCAGTACTTGACGGTCTCGTCCATAGCTCCCTGAGCGATACCCAGAGCCTGGGCTGCGATACCGATACGTCCGCCGTCCAGAGTCTTCATCGCAACAGCGAATCCGCCACCCAGAGGGCCGAGCATATTTGCCTTAGGAACCCTGCAGTTCTCGAAAATGAGCTCGCAGGTAGCGCTGCCCCTGATACCCATCTTGTGCTCCTTCTTTCCGATTGAGAAGCCAGGAGTCGTAGCCTCGACGATGAAGGTGGTGATACCCTTGTTGCCCTTGGACTTGTCTGTCATAGTGGCAATTACGTATACATCAGCCTCACCAGCGTTGGTGATGAATATCTTGGTTCCGTTGAGGATGTAGTCGTCTCCGTCTGCAACAGCCATTGTCTGCTGGGCGGAAGCGTCTGTTCCGGCGTTAGGCTCGGTAAGACCAAATGCTCCAATCCACTCGCCGCTGGCCAGCTTAGGGATGTACTTCATCTTCTGCTCCTCGGTTCCGTTGTCGAGGATAGCGTCCTCGCAAAGGGAAGTGTGAGCGGAAACGATAACGCCAGTGGTTGCGCAAACTCTTGAAAGTTCCTCAACTGCAATGGTGTACATTACGTGGTCTCCACCTGCGCCGCCATAATTCTTTGGCGTAGGAATACCAAGGACGCCCAGCTTGCCGAGCTTCTTGATATTCTCCGTAGGAAATTTCTCTTCCTCGTCCACTTCTGCAGCGATAGGCTTCACCTCTTTCTCGGCGAACTCCCTGATCATCTGCTGGAAGAGTTTCTGGGATTTAGTAAGTTCGAAATCCATATTGTAAAATTTCTAAAGTTCTATCTTTTTCAAATCCGGTGAAATGATAAGGGTTGCCTCAGTTGCAGCCTGAACCTGCTCA
>JAFYZX010000104.1 GCA_017548505.1 Bacteroidales bacterium
CCATAAGCGTCCACTACGAGGCCTGCAACCATCTCGACCGCACCGTCAAGAGAATCAGGGAACTTGGAATGAAAGCCGGTGTTGCCATCAACCCCCATACCAGTGTAAACCTTCTGGAAGATGTTGTAAGGTTCTCCGATTACATACTGATAATGAGTGTTAACCCAGGTTACGGCGGACAGAAGTACATTCCTTACTGCACTGAAAAAATCGCCGGGCTGAAAAAGATCATCGAAAGAAACAATCCTAAATGCATGATTGAGGTTGACGGCGGAGTTACCATCAACAACATCGAGGAAATCGCCAATGCCGGAGCAGACGTGGTTGTTGCCGGCAGCGCAGTCTTCGGGGCAGAAGATCCGGGCAAGGCCATCAAGATTCTGCAAGGTGTTCTTTAAGCAATTATATTTCTCTCTAGCCTTCGCTTCGCTCATCCCTCCCATCAAAGATGGGCCCCTCCCATTCATGTGGCCATGGGCGGCCACAGGCTCTTAGAGAAATATAATCTGCTTAAATATCAGACTTTTGCAATAACGGTCTGGCAGGCACGGACCTTGTCGCCCTCCTTCACCAGAATCTCAGACCCGATCGGCAGGAAGAAATCCACCCTGCTTCCGAACTTTATGAACCCCATCTGCTGCCCCGGAGCCACAATCTCTCCTTCTTTTGCATAGCAGACTATACGGCGGGCCACATAACCGGCTATCTGCCGGACGAGCATATTCTTGCCGCAATCCAGACGGATTCCTACAGAAGTTCTCTCGTTTTTCTCGGAAGACTTTGGATGCCAGGCCACAAGATAATTGCCCTGATGATGCTTGCTGTAAAGGATCCTTCCTCCTGAAGGATAGTAGTTTACGTGCACGCTCCAGATGCTCATGAATACAGAAACCTGGATGCACTTTGAATGCAGGAACTCGTTTTCCTCCGTCTGTTTTACAATTACCACCTCTCCGTCTGCCGAAGCAAGAATTTCATCGCTGGAAGAAGATATTACTCCGCGATGAGGATCCCTGAAGAAGTACGCCACAAAGCAGAAAAGGCCCAGAAGAACCGCTGACAGAACAAGGGTTATCCAGTTTACCCCAAACGCCAGCAGAACTGCTGCGGCAATCACGGCAAAGACAAAGAATGTCAGCAAGACTGATATGCGGCCTTCTTTGTGTATCATCAATAAAGAAACATTGCTATTAAATAAAACAGGAATGCCGCAGGCCAGGCCAGAAGTCCGCTGTCGAACCTGTCGAGAAGTCCCCCGTGCCCTGGCATTATCCTGCCGGCATCCTTCTTCTGGAAATGGCGCTTGATCTTGCTCTCGACCAGATCGCCGAGTACGCTGAATATACATACCACCAGGCCGAACAGAGCGGAAACCCAGTATGAGAATTGTGGCAAAAGAAGGTTGAATGCCCTCAGGACCAAAGCCGTAATGACAGAAAGCGCTATGGCTCCGTATACTCCCTCCCAGGACTTCTTCGGGGAAACCGAAGGCATGAGTTTATGTCCCCTCTCTCCCTGCCCGAAAGCCGTCCCTATGCAATACGCTCCCACATCCCCCATCCACATTACAATCAGAAGGGAAGCGATAGCCCAGCCGTCAAAGAAATACGAACCGGCTTCACTGTAAGACAATTGAACCGCAATGGCAGAAACAGCTGTCAACGCGGAAAACGGCAACGCCAGGTAAATGAGGGAAGACAGGGAAAACGACATGTAAAACTTCTCTCCCTCCAACAGATCGACTACAGGAATCGCGATGATCAGAAAAAGAACACCTATCAGGACAAAAACTGAAAAGCTGGCCTCATGGTCAAAGCATAGGATCAAAGCCATCGCCAGGAAAAGGAATAAGGCGGCAACCATAGAGATGATTTTCAGCACCACCTTCCCCTTGCCTATCGTGAGGCGGAGATACTCGTAGTCTGTTCTGACAAGATAGAAGGAAAAGAGTATAAGGAAAGGGAACGGATTATGCGGAACAATAATCAGCGATGCCAAAGTCAAGGCAGTGAACACCACCCCGCTAATTGTCCTTACCATAAACTCTTTCATAAAATGCCGTGTTTATTCCGCCTTTGCCTCTGAATTATCCGGAAGTTCCTTGGCAGGAGCCTCAGCATCAAGTTCCTTTACCCTCGGACCGTAGATTCTCTCAAGGTCTTCGGCAAAGATTACCTCTTTCTCAAGCAGCAGCTGAGCCAGTTCCTTAAAGCCGCTCATGTGGCTTTCAAGAACCTCCTTTGCCATCTGGTGAGCCTTGTCTATCAGTGCCTTGGTCTCAGTGTCCACCATTTCTGCGGTCTTCTCGCTGAACGGCTTGGAGAGCTGGTAGCCGTCCTCCTGGAAATTGTACCAGGAAACATTGCCCACCTTGTCGCTCATACCATAGTAGGCAACCATTGCGTAAGCCATCTTGGTAAGCCTCTCAAGATCGTTGAGAGCACCGGAAGAGATCTTGTTGTTTATTATTTCCTCAGCGACACGTCCTCCAATCAGGCTGGCCATCTCGTCCATCATCTGCTCCTTGGTCATAATCTGCCTCTCTTCAGGCACATACCAGGCAGCGCCAAGCGCCTTTCCGCGTGGAATGATGGTAACCTTAAGAAGCGGATTGGCGTTAGGCAGGAACCAGCTTACGGTAGCGTGGCCGGCCTCGTGGAAAGCGATGGTGCGCTTTTCTGAAGGAGGAATAATCTTGCTCTTGCGCTCCAGACCGCCTACGATCCTGTCTATAGCGTCCAGGAAATCCTGCTTGTCAACGTGCTTCTTGTTGTGGCGGGCTGCAATAAGGGCTGCCTCGTTGCAGACGTTGGCAATATCCGCACCGGAGAATCCAGGAGTCTGCTTTGCAAGGAAGGCGGTCTCAAGGTCAGGATCCAGCTTGAGCTTTTTCAGATGAACCTGGAAGATAGCCTCGCGGTCCTTGAGCTCTGGAAGATCTATGGTAATCTGGCGGTCGAACCTGCCGGCTCTCATAAGGGCCTTGTCGAGAATATCCGCACGGTTGGTGGCAGCAAGGATAATCACACCGCTATTGGTACCGAAACCGTCCATCTCCGTAAGGAGCTGGTTCAGGGTATTCTCCCTCTCGTCGTTGGAAGAGAATCCAACGTTCTTGCCTCTGGCCCTTCCTACAGCATCAATCTCGTCGATGAATACAATGCAAGGAGCCTTTTCCTTTGCCTGCTTGAACAGGTCCCTGACTCTGGAAGCTCCCACTCCTACGAACATCTCCACAAAGTCACTTCCGCTCATGGAGAAGAACGGAACATTTGCTTCTCCTGCCACTGCCTTGGCCAGCAAGGTCTTACCCGTACCTGGAGGACCTATCAGAAGAGCTCCCTTAGGAATCTTTCCTCCCAGGCTGGTGTATTTGGACGGACTCTTGAGGAAGTCCACAATCTCCATAATCTCAACCTTGGCCTCTTCCAGACCGGCAACATCCTTGAAGGTAACCTTCACCTTGCTGTTCTTGTCGAACACCTTGGCCTGGCTTTTTCCAACGGAGAAGATTCCTCCTCCGCCACCACCGCTGCCTCCGGCTCCTCCGGCCATACCCTTGGACAGACGGCTGAAAAGATAGATGGTGAAAATAATGAACAGAAGCGGCCACAGCCAGTTGAATATATTGCCCCAGTAATCTGTAGCATTATCCAGAGTGTACTCGAACTTCTTGTTCTCAGGAAGAGTATCCCTCAGGCCGCTGAACTCCTTCTCCACGTCGAACAGCGCCGGGAGCTGGAAATAGAACAGGTTCTGGTACTTGAGTTCCTTGCCTCCGAACTTGTTCTCGTAATTCTTCAGGCGGTCTTTCTTTATTGTAACCGTTCCCTTCTGCTCGTTCATCACGTAGTTGATCTTCTCAACATCTCCATTGGCTATCATCTTCTCCTTGACCTCGTACCACTCGGTCTTGAGAGGGTCTCCTCCATCGTAGTGGAACCACATATAAAGGAGAATGAGGATCAACGGGATGTAGATCCAGGTGATTACAGACGAGAACGGACTCTTTTTCTTATTGTTTGTCTGCGCCATATTGTCTAGTCTTCGTAAATTTTCCTGTCACAATCGCTCCACAAATCTTCCAGCCGGTAGAAATTCCTGTACTCGGTCTGGAAGATATGCACCACGATATCCCCGAAATCCTGGATAATCCAGAAACGGTTCTCCTTGCCCTGGGAACGCAGCACCTTTTTCTTCAGCCTCTCTATCATCCTGTCCTCCACATTGTCCGCAATCGCAGAGACATTTGTGGTGGAATCAGCATTGCATATTACAAAGAAATCGCAGATGCCGCTGCCTTCCTTCCTCAAATCCAGGGAAATAACGTTCTGGCCTTTCTTCTCCAGAATGGCATCGGTGATAACCTCCATATCGGTTGGAACGGCTTTCTTTTCAACCTTCTTCGCAGGAGTTTTCTTTGCTGCGGCCTTCTTTGCAGGAGCCTTCACGGTCTTCTTTGCGGGAGCTTTTGCTGTTGTGGCTTTCTTTAACGTCATATCTTCGTATTTGTTAACTTTGCATTTAATCTTTCAAATATACACAAAATACATCAATAATTTTGCCAAAGGACAATATGACAGAAAAACTCGATATACGCTGGCTGAAGGTCACCGATTCCACCAACAACAGGGCCCTGGAGGGAATCCCGACTGAAAAGGACCGCACAACCTGGGCCGCGGAATTCCAGACAGCCGGAAGAGGCCAGAGGGGCAACACCTGGAAGAGCGCCCAGGCACAGAACCTTATGTTCTCCATCCTTCTCAAGCCGGACTTCATACTTGCCAAAGACCAGTTCGTCATATCTGCCATAGTAACCCTCGGCCTGGAAAAGTATCTGAAAGACAAGGGAGTAACCGCCAAAATTAAATGGCCTAACGACATTTATGTCTGCGACAGGAAAATCTGCGGCATCCTCATCGAGCACGGAATCAGCGGTGAATACCTCTCCACGAGCGTATGCGGTATTGGCCTTAACATCAACCAGCGGGAATTCCCAAAGGATCTCCCCAATCCAACCTCACTGGTCCTGGAACTCGGCACGGACAAAAACTACGAACTGAAGAAGGAACTGGAAACTCTTTTATCCGATATATTCGGTTTCTACGACATGGCCAGGGAGGAATACCTCAAGACAGGAAAATACGAATCCATCTACAAGGAATACCTCAACCGCCTCTACCGAAAGGGCGAATGGCATCACTATACTGAAACGGCTACCGGAAAAACCGTTGAAGCCAAGATTACAGGTATAGACAACACTGCCTGTCTGATACTAGAGTACCGCGACAGGCAGTGCAAGTCTTTTGCTTTCAAGGAAATATCCTATATTATTTAGCGGCTCTCTTCTTCTTTTTAAGAGAGCGGATGATAAAGTCTATCAGAATCAGAGCAAGGATACAAATGCCTCCAAAGATTATGTAAGGCAGGTAGCTTGGCTTGTTGGTGGCGGCAGGAACAGGATAGCTGTCGCTGAGAATAACCTTATCTCTCAGATAAACAGCGTAAGCGTACCATTCCTGGATATCCGCATTGTCCAGGAACCAGCCCTCGGCAGTTCCCCTGAGGCTGAGATATCTTTCAATATCAGGAACTTCCTGTCCTTCCTTATTCTTTGGCTCCAGGCTCAACAGGCCGTGGGATTTCTCGCCGGCCAGGGAAATGTTGTTGGCTGTATAGATATCGGTTACAACAGGATAGAGGTCTGAAGAAACCACCTTCTTGCCGTGAACATAAACATCCTTAACCCTGAAGAACTTAGGCATACGGGAGTTGTAGTTGTAGTTCAGGCCGTAGAAGCTGATGTGGGTATCAGGATTCTCGGCTGCAGATGAGCAGTTGAACTCGCAAATCTTCTTAATCTCGCTTCCGTTAAGGTATACTACAACTAGCTGGCTGCCTGGGTTCTTTCTGGAATCCCTTCCAAGGGAGAGGGAGTTGAACACGTCGTTATAGGTAATTGGGCCTTCAGGAAGTTGCTGGCGCAGGACTCCATCAGGAACAACAGCTACAAGGCGGGAAGTATCGCTGGCGATTTCCTTGATCCAGTAAGCGGCGTTGAAGATTGCTCTTGCAACATCATAGCCCATAGGGTTGAAACCAGTGGAATCTGTACGAAGGGAAAGAGGAGTCCTGATAGTATCGATCACGTCAAATGGAGATGAATGATAGCGCTTTCCAAACTGGTCTTCAACCTTTTCCTTAAGCCTGTCAAAGATGATCTGAGTTGCAGGATCAGGTGTAATATCCTCAGGAACTGGAAGTATTTTGTAATCTGCAAGAGAAACTCCGGTGCTGCTCTTGAAGAGATCTGCCTCACCGATGAGGCTTCCGTTGGCACCGGCGGAAACGATTGCGGTATTGCCTACCATATAAGGCTTTGCAAGAGCCTCGTGGTCGTGACCGCTAACGATAAGGTTAATTTCAGGGCATTCTGTGGCAAGGCGCGCATCCTCACTGTTTTCCCTGGCAAGAGCTCCGCTGTGGCTCAAGGCGATGATGAAATCCACCTTGGCATTCTGGAGCGCTGGGATGATCTGCTTTGCAACCTCAACCGGATCTTTCCATGGCATCTTGCCCTTTACAGCGCTGGTCTCGTATGCATTCTTTCCGAGAATACCGAACACACCAACCTTCATTCCGGCCTTTTCCAGAATAATGTAACGCTGATGGCCTATGTAAGGAAGGGCCTGGGAGAAATCCTTGTTTTCCCCGCCATCGATGTTGGCGGTTATATTGATTGGCCAGTCCACAAGAGTGTTAGTAACAGGATTTTTGGAATTGCCCTGGATACGTGAGTTGTAGAACATATATGCCAGGGAAGTAAGCCCCAAGTCAAAATCGTGGTTTCCAAATACGAATGCATCGTAACCCGCCAAAGCCAGCTGACGATATTCCGTTGCATCTATCTCTGTAAAAGCAGAATAGATTGTGCCGAATGAATAATCTCCGGCATCCAGGGTAACCACTCCATATCCCTCAGCCAGAGCCTTTTCTCTCTCCTGATTTATGAAGGATGTAAGCTTTGGATATTTCTCCGCGCAGGAGTGTAGGTCTGAAGTGAAAATTACCTTGATAGTATTAACCTTGCGGTTTGTAGGTAAACCTTTATTACTTTTCTGAGCATAGGAAACGTTAAAAAGCAGAAGGGCTGCAATAGCCATCGCTGAAAATGCTATGAATCTTCTCATATCTTAAAGTTTTTATTTTTCCAAAAAACGTCTCATTTCACATGCCATCTCCTCTGCCTTGAGAGCGGCGGTCTGAGCAAATTTCTCTGTAGAGTCGGCATAGATTATTCCTCGCGACGAGTTTACAAGAAGGCCGCAGCTTGAGTTCATTCCGGCCCTGGCCACTTCTTCTACCGTGCCTCCCTGGGCTCCAACTCCCGGAACCAGGAAGAAATTATCAGGACAAATCTGCCTAATCCTGGCAAGCTGTTCCGGACGTGTGGCTCCAACCACAAACATTATGTTCTCCTTGCTTCCCCATTGTGAGGCCTTGCGGATAACCCTCTCGTACATAGGCACCTGTAGCTGCGGCTCGTATTGATATTCACTCTGTTCCACGGTAAGCATAGTCTCGAAATCCACAGCCGTTACATTGGAAGTGAGAGCAAGAAGGATTACCCATTTGTTCTTGTATGAAAGGAAAGGAAGAATCGCGTCTCCGCCCATATAAGGAGAAAGAGTCACAGCGTCGCTGTCCATTCTCTCGAAGAAAGCCTTGGCATATTGCTTGGCGGTGTTTCCGATATCTCCCCTTTTTGCATCGGCGATGATAAAAATATCCGGATAAGTGTCTCTAAGGTAAATGATTGTCCTTTCCATTTCCATCACGCCTTCCCATCCGGCAGCCTCGTAAAAAGCCGTATTGATCTTGTATGCAACGGTATATGGAGCCGTAGCATCAATTATGTCCTTGTTAAAAAGGAAGATAGCCTCGGCATCCGCCATGGTGACGTTCCTTTCCTTGACACAGGAAGGAATCTTGTCAAGATCCGTATCCAGTCCCACGCAAAGGAAACTTCCTTTCTTTTTAATCTGGGCGTATAACTCGTCGTAAGTCATTTTATCAATCTTTTAGCTAAGCAGCAGGCCACCGGTAAAGGAAGCGAGCTTTTCCTGGGCGTATTCCAATGTCACCCTGAAAGATTTCTTTCCTGAAGACGGGGCCTCGTACATTGCATCCACCATTATGGCCTCGCAGATAGACCTCAGGCCTCTTGCCCCGAGGTTGTACTTTATGGCCGTATCCACTATAAGATCCAGCACGTTGTCATCCACCTTGAGGTCTATTCCGTCCATCTTGAACATTTGCCTGTACTGCTTCATAAGAGCATTCTTCGGCTGAGTCAGGATGTCCATAAGAGCCGCCCTGTCAAGAGGATGGAGGAAGGTTACAACCGGCAGCCTTCCAATGAGTTCAGGAATCAGGCCGTAGGAACGCAGGTCCTGAGGCGCAATGTAGCGCAGCAGATCCTTCTTGTCCACTCCCTTGGTCTTTTCCTGGACTCCGTAGCCAACCACCTTGGTGTTGAGCCTCTGGGCAATCTTCTTGTCAATTCCCTCAAACGCACCCCCGCAGATAAACAGTATGTTGTTTGTATTTACCGCAATCATCTTCTGCTCCGGATGCTTTCGGCCTCCTTGAGGCGGAACGTTAACGATGTTTCCCTCAAGGATCTTGAGCATGGCCTGCTGAACTCCCTCTCCGGATACATCGCGGGTAATGGAAGGATTGTCGCTCTTGCGTGCAATCTTGTCTATCTCGTCGATGAAGACAATTCCCATCTCGGCCTTGGCAACATCATAGTCAGCATCTTGCAGAAGCCTGGTAAGAATGCTCTCCACATCCTCTCCCACATATCCGGCCTCTGTAAGTACAGTGGCATCCACTATGGCAAACGGAAGATGAAGCATCTTTGCAATGCTCCTTGCAAGAAGAGTCTTGCCGGTTCCCGTCGGCCCTACCATAAGAACGTTGGATTTCTCCAGTTCCAGACCGGAGTCCTCTTCTTTCTGGCTCAAGATCCTCTTGTAATGGTTGTAAACGGCCACGCTCAGAAACTTCTTTGCCTCTTCCTGACCAATCACATACTGACCCAGGTACTTGTGTATTTCTTTTGGAGACAGGAGCTTGAAGTCCTCCCTGACCTTGGATATAAACTTGCTGTTGTCTGAGGATGGCTTATTTTCGTGAATATAATTATGGATGTTCTCTACACAATCAGTGCAGATGCAACCGGAAGAACGGCCTATAAGCAAGGCACCGTCCTTCTCCGTGCGTCCGCATATTATGCACCTGGGAACTTTCTGGTTCCCGCCAGTTCCACCTGCAGCAGCCATATTATTTCTTCCTGGCCTTGGCCAGAATCTCGTCTATCATTCCGTACTCCTTGGCTTCCTGGGATGTCATCCAGTAATCCCTGTCAGCGTCTTTCTCTATCTGCTCCAGGGTCTTGCCGGTATTCTGAGCCAGAGACTCGTACAGTTCCTTCTTGGTCTTGATGATTTCCCTTGCCTCAATCTCAATGTCGGATGCCTGTCCTGATGCTCCACCCATAGGCTGGTGAATCATTATCCTTGAATGAGGAAGCGCGCTGCGCCTGCCCTTTACACCTGCAGCCAGGAGAACAGCTACCATAGAGGCAGCCATACCGGTGCAGATAGTGCAGACATTCGGATTCACTAGATTCATAGTGTCGTAAATGCCCCAACCGGCATAAACCTGGCCACCCGGAGAGTTGATATACAGCTGGATATCAGCCTCAGGGTCTGCGCTCTCCAGATACAGGAGCTGTGCCTGGATAATGTTTGCCACATCATCGTTGATAGGAACTCCAAGGAAGATGATCCTGTCCATCATAAGACGGGAGAAAACGTCCATAGAGGCAACATTAAGATGCCTTTCCTCGATAATCGTAGGGTTTATGTATGCAGCGCTCTGGGCTGCGTAGCCGTCCAGCTTCAGGGAACTGATGCCTTTACGGTCTGATGCGAAAAGTTGAAAATCTCTATTCATATTCATTTTTTGGTCGGGCGTCTAGTCGCCTTCAGAAACATATACCGGCAAATCCGGAATATCTTTCAGAAAGCTTTATTCTTCCTTTGCCTTTGCGGTCTTTTTCTTGGCAGGAGCCTTCTTCTTTGCAGGCTTTGCAGGAGCTGCATTGTCGTTAAGAAGAGCAAGTTCCTCACGGGTAACTTCCTTTACTTCAGCGGTTACAATACCCTTTACATAATCCAGAACCTTGTCCTCCTCGCACTTTTCGTAGATGCGGTTTACCTGCTTCTCATCGTTGAGCATCTGCTCTGCATACTTTTCAAGAGTCTCCTGAGGAATCTGGTTCAGGCCATACATGGCAAACTGCTGCAGAGTCATCTCCTTGGCCACCTTCAGAAGATCTTCTTTGGCAATCTTCATCTTCTGGTCCTCAAAAATCTTGCGGCTGACCATCTGCCAACGGTAATCCTGCAGGAAGAGAGGAAACTCCTTCTCGATCTGCTCCATCGTGAACTTGCCTTCATTGACCCTGAACAGCCACTTCTTCAGGAAGTTCTCCGGAAGAGGAAGGTCTGCCTTCTTTACAAGGAAGTCTATCAGGTCTCTGCGATAACGCCAGTCGCTCTCCTGCTTGTACTCGCCCTTGAGTTTCTCGGAAAGAGCCTTCTCAAAGCCCTCCTCGTCCTTAACGGCATCCTTGCCGAAGAGGCGGTCGAAAAGCATCTGGTCTACCTTTGCCGGAACAAATGTCTGGACCTTGCGTACTGTAAGCTTGTAAACCGGATTAGCCTCGTCAAACTCTTCCTTCTTGATTCTCAGAAGGGAAGCCCTATCTGTCTCGTTAGGGAAGCACTTTACGACATCAACATCGAAGCTGTCTCCAGCCTTCTTTCCGATGAACTGTTTCTTGTTCTTTGCATCTATGCTCTTGAGGGTAATGAAAGTGTTCTCAACCTTCTTCTCGCCCTGCTCCAGATCTACTTCCAGGAAGTCCTCCTCGCCTGCCTTCTCCGTATCCTCCAAAGAGCCGAACTGGCGGAGAATATCCTCCCGGTATTTCTTAAGAGCTTCATCCTCAACCTTTATATCGTAGTATGCAACCTTATCTTCCTTATCCAGGGCAATCTCTACCTTCGGGCGTACGGCCATATCATATACGAACTCGAACTTCTCGTCTTTCTCGATGTCCATCTGCTTCTGGAGTTCCTCGTTAGGAATAGGCTCGCCGATAAGGTCGAGGTCGTTCTCCTTTATGTAACCGTTGATTCCGTCTGTGATGATCTCATTCACGGCCTCGTTTACTGCTGCCGGTCCGTAGAGCCTCTCTATCAGCCCCATAGGAGCCATTCCCTTGCGGAATCCCTTAATCTCCGCCTTTCTGCGATACTCTTTCAGCTGCTTGTCTTTCTTTTCGTTAACTTCTTTCTTCTCGAACTCTACCGTAAGTTGGTAGGTCAGCTGTTCTGTTTCTTTCTTAGTAATTTTCATATTGTCTGTAATTGTTAATATTCTGCTCGGCGATGGACATAAATGTCCAAGGCCCGCAAATTTAGGCAAAATACTCGGCTTAATCAAATAAAGACCCCCTACCGGCTCTTTCTGAAGAGAATGACCAGGATTACCGGAATGCCAAGAAGGGCGGCCACGGTGTTGATCGGGATTACAGAACCCGTTCCGGGCAGTTCGCTTAATGTGTCTGCCAAAAGAGTCAGGCATCCGCCCAAAAGAGCAGAGGCTGGCAGAAGTACCCTATGGTCAGCGTTGCGGAATATGAACCGGGCAATGTGCGGAACTGCAATTCCAAGGAAGCCTATCGGCCCGCAGAAAGCAGTCACGGCTCCGGAAAGAAGGGTTGTTGAGACCAGGATTCTCATCCTTATCTTTTTGACATCCAGACCCATCGAGGAAGCGTAATTATCTCCCGGCAGAATTGCGTTAAGGTCTTTGATGTTCATAACCGCAAGCACCAGTCCTACAAGAACCAAAGCACTCAGTATTCCTATCTTCAGCCAGTCCAGCGCTGCAAAGCTTCCCATAGTCCACAGAACGTACGCCTTAAGGGAATGTGCATTGGATGCATACTGGAGAAGATTCACCAGGGCACTTGCTATGAATCCTATCATTACTCCGAATATCAAAAGCGTCAGGCTTCCCTTTATCCGGTTGGAGACATACATTATCAGAGCTGTCACCAGTGCCGCTCCGGCAAGGGCCGCTCCCGCGCTTCCAAGAGAGTTCAGCACGGTTCCGCCACCTCCTCCAAACAAGGAAGTTCCCATTATGTACAGAGCCACTCCTAGCCCCGCTCCGCTGCTGACTCCCAATATGTACGGATCTGCCAGAGGGTTACGGAAAAGAGTCTGCATCTGAAGGCCGCAAACCGCCAGGGCCACACCGCAGACCAGCGCCACCACCGCCTTAGGAATTCGGAAGTTCACAAGGATATCCCGCCCAAGGTCAGTGGTAAAGAGATCCCGCACACTGAGCGAGGCAGACCCCAAAACCAGATCGGCCGCCATCAGCGCCAGCAAAGCAATCGCCGAGACTAAAAAATATGCTCCACTCCTTTTCAAAACAGATATTCTGCAGAAATCCGAATACAAAAATACCCACTATTTGCTACTTTTGCAACGCAGAATCAACACGAAACAAGATATTAAAAATACAACGCATTATGAGACAGAAAATTGTTGCCGGAAACTGGAAAATGAACACCACAGTTGCCGAAGGAATCGACCTTGTTAACCAGATAATCGCAAAGATAGAAGACGTACCTCAGGACGTGAAACTCATCGTTAACACTCCATTCACCCATCTTTTCCCTGTAAGCAAGATCATCGGCGATATCAAATGCCCGTTCTGCCGCAGCAAGATTTCTCTCGGCGCCCAGAACTGCTCAGACAAGGAAAAAGGCGCCTATACCGGAGAGGTATCAGCCAAGATGCTGGCTTCTGTCGGCAAGGCAGTTGGAACCGTTGCCGGCGCTCCTGAAGGCGCAACCGGCTCTCCTGTTGAATACGTAATCCTCGGCCATTCAGAAAGAAGAGGCTACTACGGAGAGACCAACGCCATCCTTCTCGAGAAAATAAACCAGGCGCTCGCAGCCGGCCTCAAAGTTATCTACTGCGTGGGAGAAGCCCTCGAGGAAAGAAAGGCAGGCAAGCATTTCGATGTTGTCGCAGAGGAAATAAAGGAGGTTCTCTTTAACCTCAGCCCTGAGCAGATGAAGAATATCGTTGTAGCATACGAGCCTATCTGGGCCATCGGAACCGGCGAGACCGCAACCAAGGAGCAGGCCCAGGAAATCCACGCTTTCATCCGCAAGACCCTGGCAGAGAAGTTCGGAGTCCTGGCAGAAGAAACTTCCATCCTCTACGGCGGAAGCTGCAAGCCATCCAACGCACAGGAGCTCTTCAGCCAGAAAGACATTGACGGCGGCCTGATCGGCGGTGCAAGCCTCAAGGCAGATGACTTTATCGACATCGCCAAGAGCTTCTAGGCAAACGATTCTCCAATAAAAAAGCCCTGTTCGCAGGGCTTTTTTCATTTTACTCGTCAGTCGGTTTTTCTTTCAGTTTCAAGGTGCCTTCCATCCTGATTTTTCCCCAATACCATCCAGAGTCATCCTCAATCTTCGTAAGCACCATTTTTACAGAATCATCGGCAAACTTACCTTCAAACTGGGGGTTGTCCGCAGAATGGTACACAAAATACGACCGGTCTTTGTTAGGAGAAACGACTTGTCGTTCGTAAAGAATATTAATCTCACCTTTTGAATCTGTAACAGGACGCTCACCAAAAACATATCCTTCGGATTCATGTGGCTGACCGTTATAATAATGGACTCCGGCAGTTTCAAATCTCATCTGCAATGTCGCCCCGCTTAAAGGCTTGCCATCCGGGTCCAGGACCTTTGCCTTTACATCAAGGGTTCCGTATGGAGTACCATATAATACCATAGTATTTCCATCTTTGGAGCAAGATGAAAAGCCGAGCAACACCAGAAGGCCGCCCAACAAGTATTTGTAAAGAGACAATGCTTTCCTTGCCATAACTTAAACGTTTATAACGAATCTTGCAAAAATTATGCAGAATCCGTTTGTTATGGCAAATATAGATATTCCCCCCCAAAAAAAAAATTATTTCAGGCGGTCGAGGTGGCAGAACTGAAGGCTGCCGTCAGAGTTCCTCAGATGCATTCCCCCGCCCTCGCAGTAGCGGAAGAACTTGCAGGATCCGCACTGGTCTTTCTTCATCCACGACCTGTCGCGATAAACCTGGAAACGGTTATTCCATACTTCCATGAAATCGTCCTTGTAGATATTTCCCTGGTGGTAGTCAGAGCGGATACTGACGCAGGCGGAGATTGAACCGTCGTTGAGGACAGACCCGACATTCACTCCGGCGTGACAGCGGAAAAGGCTTTCCCTCACCCTGCCTTCAAAAGGCCCCAGGAATCCTTCGCAACCATAGTCGCATCTTATCCGGCCCTCCTTGCGGGTGGCGGAGATAAACTCCATCACACCGCGGAAGCGTTCATTATCCAGTTGAAGCAGAGGATCGTCCTTTGCCCTTCCGGAAGGAAATACAGTAAGGATCCTCCACCGCTTCAGCCCCATTGAAATCAGCATCTCCTTGATCTGGTTGAGTTCGCTGTAATTGCGCTGGTTAACGCAAGTAACAACGTCAAATGCCAAATCATCTCCAGCTCCGATTGCAAGCTTTATTGCCCCTATCGCTTTCTCGTAGCTTCCAGCACGACCCCTCATCCAGTCGTGAGACTCCTTAAGGCCGTCCAGGCTCACAGTCATTGAATGCAGCCCCGCAGCCATCAGGCGCCGGAACCTGTCAGGAGTCATCGCAAAGCCGTTGGTCACCATTCCCCACGGGAAACCTTTCAGGATAATCCTTCGCCCGCATTCTTCCAGGTCTTTGCGCATCAGAGGCTCGCCACCGGTCAGAACAACCAGTATCTCCCCTGTCTTGTCTCCTGTCTTTTCGCAATAAGCCTTAACGGAATCCAGCACCTTGAGGAAATCCTCCATCTTCATGGACATAGCAGAAGGAAGGACCTTGCAGTCGCTCCCGCAATGCCGGCAATTAAGGTTGCAAGATAGCGTGCACTCCCAGAAAAGCTGCTTGAGTTTGTGCTCTTTTATATCCAAATGTCTGAGTTTCCGCTCCGCCTCGCAGGCAAGCCAGGTCTTGAAAGGCAACCCGTTCATGAATAATCCTTAACTGTATTTGAAAATCTGATATGAAAAAGCCTCAAGAAAAGACTTACTCAGCCTTCTTCGTAAGCTTGAGATTGACGTTAATCTCGTATGTTCCTTTTTCCCAGGTACCCGCCCCCTCCTTAACCTGCTCGGCCTTAACTGTAACGGAATCATCCTTGAACTTGCCCGAGTGCTCCTTATTATCTTCGCTATAGTAGACCACATTAGCCCCGGATGTAAGCCGCAAATCTGCAAAGAGCTGCAAAGTATCTGAAACTGTTCCGTCCTCCCCAGTCTCCACTTGAACGAGATCATGATTCTTCTCAAGATCCCTCAGCAGCAACTTGGTATTGCCGACAGGATTGCCATCCTCATCTACCACGGTAGCGTTAACCTTGAGAGTGGCATGCGGGCATCCGTACTCAACCTTAGGGCCATGATTACTGCCACAGGCGGAAAACCCCAGTACCGCCATAACTCCCACCAATATCTTCTTGAACATTTTCATAACTATTATTATTCGAAATCAACTTTTTCAACCTAACAAATATAACCATTATTTTCCACTCCTTGCAAATCATGAGAAAAATCATACCTTTGCAGTCCAAGCGGGTATGGCGTAATTGGCAGCCGCGCCAGACTTAGGATCTGGTGGAGTAATCCGTGGGGGTTCGAGTCCCTTTACCCGCACTTTAAAGTGCTCCTATCGTCCCAAAAATTGAGGGGGTAGGAGCATTTTCAGCCTTTTTTGCTCCTACCGTCCCGAAAAATGGGACGACGGGAGCACCTCCAGAATACCCTCTCATTAATAATGTCGGGATTTAATGTTTGTTAAGATGAAAAGGAAATTAAGATTCTATTTTGCCCTCACGATGGTTTTAATTGCTTTTGGGTGTACGGATGCTAACAGGGGCTATGTGAAAAAGGCTGTCAGTATTATGGACAGAAGCGGGCTGTATGCCACAGGAGATGAGTGGGAAAAGGCTAAGAAGGAAGCACTGTCCGCAAATCCGGTTTCGATGGAAGAGGCTCACGATGTGGTCAAGAAAGCCTTGAAGGTTGCTGGCGGGAAGCACTCTTTCCTGAAAGATGCGGAGATTGAGGTGAAGGAGAAGACATCCGAATGGGAAATGCCACAAGTCAGCATCACAGATTCTTGCGGGAAAAAGATTGCGGTGGTGAAATTGCCACAGTTCTCCGGCAATCACGATGAAGGACTTAAATATGCCAACACTGTAATAGAAGCAGTTCCGGAAGATATTGAAGGAGTTATTATAGACCTAAGGGGAAACGGTGGAGGAGATATGTACCCTATGATCAGTTCTGTACACAGGTTCATTCCGGATGGAAATATACTCCGCTTCCGCTCCAGGAAAAGAACGATGTGGATTAACCTTGGCTATGTCCTTCAGGTTACAGGCATTAAGCAACTGCCGGCTATCGGATGCCCTGTGGCCATTCTCACCGATGAAGGAACGGGAAGTTCAG
This sequence comes from Bacteroidales bacterium, assembly GCA_017548505.1. Taxonomy (GTDB): domain Bacteria; phylum Bacteroidota; class Bacteroidia; order Bacteroidales; family UBA932; genus Egerieousia. Next base: position 16,710 of record JAFYZX010000104.1, read on the forward strand.
CTGAAGCTCTTCTGTTGTGCTTCAGGGGACTGGAGAAAGCCCGTGTATTTGGCTCGCCGACAGCAGGATATGCATCAAGCAACCGCCCTTACAAAATGAGTGATGGCTCTATGCTTGTGCTAACTGAAGGCTGTGATGTAGCAAGGACTGGAGAAGAGTTCTGCGACGACCCTATCGAGCCGGATGTAAACACTGATACTCCAATGGAAGATTCCATGGGCTGGTTAAAATCGTTGAAGTAAAAAGGATTTACCAATGGAAGATGTGCTCCTCAGAGAAATAGACCGCATTGGAGAAATGATGCTGATGATTGCCAGGCGGCTTGGGCTGTTCGGCGGGAAGAAGCCGGATTACTCCATTTCCAATGTTAAGGAGGAGTTTGGCAAGGCTGACCTTGGAATTGACCTTGATGACGTTCTGAAGAAAGAGAACCCCATCTGTTACCTTGTGGAGGAAAAGAAATTCTCAGAGCGGGCATTAGAAACCTTTGTGGAGATTCTGTTTTATTCAGATATTGAAGAATCAAAGAAGAAAGACTTGCTCAGCGATGCAATCGCCTGGCTGGACAGCAAGGGATACATTTCCTTCAAACTGCACTCGCTCCTTAAGGTGAATCAATAGCCACGGGGATTACTTGAACTTGATCTGACCGTTGTCAAGTGATTCGATTATTGCCAGAGACTCGATACGCTTCACTCCGGCAGCCTCAAGAACCTGCCTTCCCAGCTGGAACGCTTTCTCGATTATGAATCCCATTCCCTCGATGGTTGCCCCGGCCTGGCGGCAAAGGTCTACTATGCCTTTTCCGGCACTTCCGCAGGCAAGGAAATCGTCTATGAAAAGCACGTGGTCTTCCGAAGTCAGGAACTCCTTGCTGATAATCATGCTGTAGTCACATTGCTTGGTAAATGACCTTGAATGAGCCACATACATGTCTGACATAGTGGAAGGCTGCTGCTTTTTGACAAAGACTACAGGAAGCTCCATCTGATAGCCCAACATCACAGCAGGAGCAATGCCGGAAGCCTCTACCGTAATTATCTTGTTGACCTTCAGGTCCGCAAAGCGGCGGATGAACTCAATGGAAATCTGCTTCATCAGATAAGGATCCATCTGATGGTTGATAAACCTGTCAACTTTCAGCACCCCGCCCTCAAAGCACTTGCCGTCTTTGAGAATCCTGTCTTTCAGAATATCTATAAACATAATCTTGAACTATTGTCCGGTAAAGGTAAGACAATAATCAGTAATTATCGTATATTTATATCGCGATATAAAACATCTGATATTTATGAAACGCCTGTTTACCATTCTTGCGGGCATCCTGCTCGTGTTACAGTCTACACCGGCTGATGCCTGCACAAACCTGATAGTTGGAAAGAAAGCTTCCGCAGACGGGAGCGTGATGTGCACATATAACTGCGACGGATTCGGCTTTGCCGGTTCCCTGGGTTTCTTTGCCCCGGGAATGCACCCGGATGGAGAAATGCTTCAGATCCGCAACTGGGGACCTCCGCAGAAAGAAGAGAGAATGATTAGGCAAGTGCCTTACACATTTGGAGTTGTGGCGCTGATGAACGACCATCAGGTAAGCATAGTGGAAACCACCTGGGACGGCCGCAAGGAACTCCACAATCCGGAAGGATGGCTGGACTACTTCACTCTGATGAACATTACTCTCCAGAGAGCCTCCACCGCACGCGAGGCCATAGCTATAATGCACCAGCTGGTGCAGGAATACGGCTATAACTCCACCGGAGAATCCTTTGCCGTATGCGACAAGGAAGAGGCCTGGATAATGGAAATGATAGGAAAAGGCAAGGGCCGCAAGGGTGCAATCTGGATTGCGATGAGGGTTCCCGACGACTGCATAACCGCTTACGCAAACTCCAGCCGCATCCAGAAGTTCCCGCAGGCAAAAAAGGTGGACAAGAAACTGGGATTCTGCATCGTTGAAAACGAGTGCATGTACTCTTCGGACATCATTTCCTTTGCCCGTGAGATGGGATATTACAGCGGAGAGGACAAGGATTTCAGCTTCCGCGAGGCATACGGTCCGCTGGATTTCGGCAAGATCCGCTACTGCGAGGCAAGGGTATGGAGTTTCTTCCGCCGCCACTACAACCCGGAGGAGATGGACTCCTACCTTCCGTTCATCAACGGCAAGATGGAAATCTGCGACCACCTTCCGCTTTGGATCAAACCGGACAAGCCAGTGAGCGTAAGAGACCTTATGAACGATATGAGAGACCATTACGAAGGCAACGCCCTGGATATGACAGCAGACGTAAGCGCCGGCCCTTGGGGCTCTCCATACCGCAACCAGCCGGTAAACTACTATTCCGAAGACTCGACCAAGATGTTCCGCGAGAGGCCAATCGGATGCCAGCAGAGCGCAATGACTATGGTTTGCCAGATGAGAGACTGGCTCCCTGACGAGGTTGGAGGAGTAACCTACTTCAACCTTGACGATGCCACTATGGTTGCATACGTTCCCGTATATTGTGGCATCAACCGCATTCCGGAGGCATTCCACAGGGAAAACAACAACGTCCGCGAATTCTCGACCGAAAGCGCTTTCTGGATGAACAACTGGGTAGCCAACATGATCTATCCGAGATGGAGCGCAATGATCGGTGACCTCAGGGAGGCACAGACAGAACTCGAGGACTATTACGCAGAAGACCAGAAGAAGGTTGAAGAGCAGGCCTGCAAGATGACTCGCAGCGACAGGATCAACTTCCTGACCTCCAAGACAGAAGAATATACAGACAAGATGATGAAGCGCTGGGACAAGCTTGCCAAGCTTCTCATCGTGAAGCATAACGACCAGATCATGCTCCCGTCCAAGAACGGAGAACTGGTTCAGGGCAGACGCACTTCCCCGGCCTACGCCCCTGCCTTCATAGAAGCCGTAAAGAAACATACCGGAGACCGCTACGTACAACCTAAATAATATGGAAGACTACCAGCAAGACAACAGCAACCAGCTGAACGATATGGCTCAGGAAATGGAGCGTCAGCGCATCTGGTATGAGTATCAGTTCGAGCCCAGAAAGCCTCGCGGAAACAAGGGCTGGATAATAGTTCTTATAGCAGCGGTTATCTTCACAATCATAATACTGCTGTTTAGGGGATAAAACAAGACTTTTTTATATATTTGCAGTCCCGATGGGGCATTAGCTCAGTTGGCAGAGCGTTTGAATGGCATTCAAAAGGTCAGGGGTCCGACTCCCCTATGCTCCACAAAGATAATTAATTGATTATCAAGCAGTTGCAAGACTCTCGGAAGGTAAAATCCGGGAGTTTTTTTATGTGTTTTTGACGGTTCCGGCTTCTTGCAGTTTGGCCTAACGGCTTAAAGCAATACTGGCCATCTATGCTTACAATAATTGTATACTGGATATGCTATTATGCTCGATATGCCTATATAGTGAATATACATATATGGCCGGTATAAATGCATAACTGTATATTTCGTATACATCTATGACCGACATGTCGCTGACTTTGACCCAATAGTAAAAGGCTTCAGGATTATTCCTTCTGAACCGGGACAGACGAACCGGGACTGCGTTACCGGCTACAGGAGCCAGGCTCAGGAGAATGCCTTTATAATAAAAGTGGTTTAGGGAATTAGTAAAGGAGACCGAACATCCATAGAGGCACTCTTGCCTCGTATCCGGTTTCAATACCGTCAATAGCCAGGTAACTGTTGGGTATATCGGCAATTTGATCAAATGACTTACCTTCTCCACCCACTTCGAAGAGATACTTCTGATTAAGCAGGAAGTCACCTTTGGACGGCATCTGAACGGTCCCGATGGATGCGCACTGGTCTATGAAGAAGGTTTCTCTCAAGGTTCCGGTATCAATCTTGGGAGATAATGCGTACATCAGGTTGGTATTGCCCAGATAGATCTTCTCTGGATTAACCAACTTCTTATAGCTCTTGAGCTCTACTGTCAGGAGTTCCAGGATCTCCGCCTTATCCAGTTTGTATAGAAGTTTCAGCAGCGTATCCCTGGTGGTTCCAAGGGAAGTGGCCAGCTTGTCCACATTCGGCTGTAAAGGGACATGCTCAGCAATAATCATCAGGAGCTTCTTGCATTTCTCTATCGTATCGTATGTGATTTTCTCCACGGCGGGCAAGTCGCTTTCTATAACCGTATCCACCACTTCCTTCAGGCGCACAAGGAAATCTTTGCCGGCATCCCTGTAAAAAGGATATACCCCTGTGTGCAGATAGTTATCGAAAGCCACCAGAACCTTCGTCTTGGAGACG
>JAFYZX010000105.1 GCA_017548505.1 Bacteroidales bacterium
GGTTGTAAAAGATATTGCTGAATAATTCTTACAACCTTATAAAGAAATCGGGGACGGAAAAACCATCCCCGATATTTTTGTTCCCGTAAGGCAAATACTATTTTATTCCTTTCTCCTTCTGTTTCATCTTCACGACTTTTTCAACAGGAAGGGCTTTTACTTCGTTGCCCTTGAATCCCTTAGTGGTCTCTGCCGCAAACAGGCTGTTCCACAGAGCCTCTGCAGTTGCCTCTACCGTAGCCTCGAAGAGAGGGGACATCTTGTCATTGTCCAGAACTTTGGTGGTGTGAATTTCTTCATCCACAATCATATTGTCCGGATAAACGGAGAATGCTATCACATAGTCTCCGCTGCCGTTGGAGGCAAAGCTTCCGGTCTTAGCAAGGGCCATGAAAGCCCTCTTTGCCATCCTTTCAAGCTGGCGGGCATCCACCGGAGCGTCTGTCGCAACCACAATCATGCAGGAGCCGTCTCCGCCCTTGGCTTCTTCTTTCTTTGCCTCGGCCTCGACGCTTTTGCGGTAGGAATAATCGCCGAGTTTTCTTCCAACTTCAACTCCACATATTTCAAGGATTCCGCCGTAGTTTGTCTGGACCAGAACACCTACGGTATATCCTCCAAGATCCTCCGGAAGTACTCTTGAAGATGTTCCGATTCCGCCCTTCCAGCTGAAGCAGATTGTTCCGGTTCCGGCACCGACGCAACCTTCCTCGACAGGACCGCCCTTGGCGTTTGCTATTGCCTGGAGAACGTGCTCCGGCTTAACGTAACGGGCTCTCATATTGTTCAGCCTTCCGTCGTTGGTTTCTCCCACAATGGCGTTCACGGAGTTCACGCCCTCGTTGCCAGGCTGGGCTAAAGTATGGGTGATAACTCCGTACAAACCTGCCGCTATACTAAGCGTATTTGTCAGAATGATAGGGGTTTCTATGTTTCCGAGTTCCTTAACCTGGCTGTAGCCCGCAAGCTTTCCGAAACTGTTTCCGAGATACATCGCTGCCGGCACTTTCTTGCGGAAAATGTTTCCGGAGTGAGGAAGGATAGCAGTCACTCCCGTGCGCATATCGTCCGTTTCCTTAAGCGTAACCTGTCCTACCGTTACCCCGGAAACATCCGTAATGGCGTTATACTGTCCTGTTTTGAAAATACCGTAAGAAAGACCGTAATCTCTCATTCTTTTCTTCTGTGCAGAAGATTCTGTCAAGCTTCCCATAATGATTGAAAGAGCTAAGATCAAAAACAATGATTTGCGTGCCATAGTCTATGTGTTGAAACCGTTTAGCAGATACAAATATAAAAAATAAGTAACTTTGCGCCCTAATTGATTCTCAGCGATGGAGAAAGCTATACTGATAAGTGCGGTCACTCCGGACATTACGGAACTTCAGGCAAACGAATACCTGGACGAGCTGGAATTCCTGGCCACGACCGCATCCATAGAGGGAGTGAAACGGTTTATGCAGAGGCTGGACAGGCCCCTGTCGAGCACATACGTGGGTAAGGGAAAGCTTCAGGAGATCAAGGAATATGTCGCTGAGAACGAGATACATCTGGCAGTATTCGACGACGAGCTCACGGGTGCCCAGGTAAGAAATCTGGAAAAGGAACTCGGTTGCTCTATCCTTGACCGCACAAGCCTCATACTTGATATATTCGCGATGAGGGCCAAGACCGCCTACGCCAAGACACAGGTGGAACTTGCCCGTTACCAGTACATACTTCCAAGGCTGACCGGAATGTGGAGCCATCTCGAAAGGCAGAGGGGAGGACGAGGAACCAGAGGCGGTGCCGGAGAAAAGCAGCTGGAGACAGACCGCCGAATCGTGATGGACAAGATATCCCAGCTCAAGGACCAGCTCAAGAAGATAGACCGCCAGATGGCAACCCAAAGGTCCAACCGCGGAAAGATGGTCAGAGTATCCCTCGTTGGCTACACCAATGTAGGCAAGAGCACCATAATGAACCTTCTTTCCAAGAGCAATGTCTTTGCGGAAAACAAACTTTTTGCAACTCTGGATACCACTGTGAGAAAGGTAGTTATAGACAACACTCCTTTCCTCCTCAGCGATACCGTAGGTTTCATACGCAAACTTCCTCACCAGCTTGTGGAATCATTCAAGAGCACGTTGGATGAAGTAAGGGAGGCTGATATTCTGCTTCACGTTGTGGATGTGTCCCATCCTAACTTCGAAGACCAGATCAAGGTTGTAAAGCATACCCTTGAGGAAATCGGGGCGGGCAACAAACCGGTCTTTATGGTATTCAATAAAATCGACGCATACAGATTCACTCCAAAGAGCGAATTCGACCTCAGCGAAGACCGTCCTGGAAAAATATCGCTGAGACAGCTTGAAGAATCCTGGGTGGCAAAGGAAAACTCCCCTGCAATATTCATTTCCGCCAAGGAAAAGATCGGGATAGACAAATTAAGAAACGACCTCTATAAAATGGTCGGTGAAACCATTAGAGGCCGTTACCCGTTTACCGGATTTCTCTGGCAGAACTTTGATGAAGATTTTTAGATAGCAAACAACATCCCATTAACAAATACGGAAATGAAAAGAAACGGCCTTATTTTGAGGCTGTTTATTGTTTAATGTATTCTTTCCTTTGCTGAGGTTGTTTTCTTTTTGATGGATAAATAACGGATAATGTTTTGTCAGTATTTTGTCAGTTGGAATTAAAGTTGTATATTTGTTAGTGCTAACTGACATCCTTAAAACTATGGCAAAAAGAATCTACAAGGCCAAAGAACCCGTTAAGCTGAGACAGCAGAAAATCAAGGACGGGAATACTTCACTCTATTTGGACTACAACCTAAACGGAAAGCGTATAAGGGAGTATCTGAAACTCTACCTTATCCCCGAACACGAGGTTAAAGACAAGGAACGGAACAGGGAAACGCTAAGACTTGCCACAGCCGTAAAAGCCCAACGGATAACCGAACTACAAAACGGATCTACAGGATTTAGACCGAC
>JAFYZX010000106.1 GCA_017548505.1 Bacteroidales bacterium
GGCATAATGAACCTTCTGGGTATGCAGTTCAACATAGTGAACGTTATTCTTGCAACGTTCATTTTCGGCCAGGGAGACGACTACACGATATTCATCACGGAAGGTCTTATAGACGAATTTGCCTACAGGAAGAAGGTCCTGGCCTCGTTCAAGAACAGCATTATGGTTTCCGCCCTGATTATGTTCATAGGAATGGGTTCCCTGATAGTGGCCGCTCATCCTGCGCTGCACTCTCTTGCGGAGGTGACCATCGTGGGAATGTTTTCCGTTGTGCTGATGGCCTGGATAGTGCCTCCGGCAATATTCTCGTTCCTGGTGAAAAAGAGGGGGGAATACAGGGAGATGCCACTGACATTCGGGCGTATTTTTGAAGGGAAAGCCAGCGGCAGGGCTATAAAAGACACTCATTCTTTCCACAGGTATGTAATTTACAAGTACATCTACAAGGGTTACTCTCTGGAAAGGGAAACCAGGCGCCTTCTACGCAGATACGGTGATTTCAGCAAATGGATAGATGCCGAGCTGCCGTCTGGAACCGTTTCCGTCATCAATGCCGGACGGGGACAGTTTTCCCTTATGATGGCTCTTGTCCATCCTGAAATCCAGGTGCATTCCTATCACAGGGAAAGCGATGACGCTGCCCTCCTTTCCGCAATGAGCCCTTTCCCGGAGAACCTCCACGTCCATTCCCAGGAAGAAATGGATAATCAGGAAGGAACTCTTGTTTTCAACCTGGATGAAATCCTCAATTAATCTTTTAGTATATTTGCGTAGATTCAAACGAGATAGTCATGAAAAGGATTCTTTTACTTGCCGCTACATTGTTCCTTTTATGCGGCGAAGGCTTTTCCCAGAAAATCAAGATACGCAGCGAGAAGCCGGAAGACCACGTGCTTTCCATTATGAGCTTCAACATCCGCCACGGAAAAGGAATGGACGGCAAGGTGGATTTTGCGAGAATTGCAAAGGAAATATCCCTTGTCCAGCCGGATGTGGTTGCCCTCCAGGAAGTTGACAACGGGACGGCCCGTATCGGAGGCTCTGATTCCCCAAAGACTATTGCCCGTCTGGCAGGAGACTATGCCGGATATTTTGCCTCGGCGATGGACTTTGACGGAGGAAAGTACGGGAATGCCATCCTTACCAGGAAACCGCCTGTTCACTATACATACTATCCTCTTCCGGGAGCCGAGGAACCGAGGGTTTTACTGATACTCGAATTTGAAAAATTCTATATCGGAAGCGTTCACCTGTCTCTGGACAAGGATTCCAGAATAGCAGCCTGCAGACAACTTGCCCAGATAGCAAAGAAAGCCATCGACAAAGACAAGCTTTTCTTCCTGGCTGGAGACTTTAACCTTGAGCCTAATTCAATGGAAATGAGGATCCTTGCAGAGAATTTCGCTATTCTTTCCGCATACGAGGTAAAAACTTTCCCTTCAGATAATCCCGACAGGACCCTGGACTACATCATGGTTTACAGGGGAGGTGCAGGAAAGTCCTTCCTCAGAGATCTGGAAAAGGGAAAGACGGGAGTGGCTTCCTGGGTTCAGCCGGAGAATATGGCCTCTGACCACAGGCCGATCTTCACCTTGATTTACAAAGGAGAGAATATCGTTACCGAGAAGTTCTGATAACGTTCGACACTTCACGCATCTTCTTGAGGGCAGAGATTACTTTGTCCAAATGAGCGTTGCCCCCAACGGAAATTTCCATCTCCGCCACAAACTCGAGTTTTGTCTTCTGCCGTTCGGAGATTCTGAATGCCCTTATGCTGGCTCCCGCCTTCACCACGCATTCCATTATGGCGTTGGACATCGAGGCGTCTCCGATTCCGATGACTTTCAGGCCTGTCTGGAACTGGGAGGATGTGGAGGTCTGTCTCCATCTGACCTTCTGGATACGGTATGGATACTGGCTTATCAGCCTTGCCGCATTCGGGCAGGAGATCCTGTGGATGCTGATTCCTCCGCTGGCTGTCACGAATCCGAACACGTCGTCTCCAAAAATCGGGTTGCAGCAGCGGGCCATCTTGAAGCTTATATTGTCCAGCTTGTCGCTGATGACAAGATAGTCTGAGCGGCCTTTAGTGCTCTTTTCCAGCAATTTGGCAGTCTGCTTCTCTTCCTTTTCCTCTTTCTCGGGGGCAGGACCTTCGCTGAGGAAGTCCTTTACGTCCTGAAGACTTACACTCTGGTCGTTTATCGCGATGAGGAAGTCTCCGATGGATTTCATCTTGAAGTGCTTGGCAAGGATGGAAAGAGTGTCTTCAGACAGCTCCATCTTCCAGTTTTTCATCCTGCGCTCCAGGGTTTCCCTTCCCAGGCGGCTCATCTTGCCTTCCTCTTCTTTCAGGCGGCTTTTAATGTGGCTTCTGGCCTTGGAGGAAATCACGATGTTCAGCCAGTCTCGGGACGGTTTCTGGTCCTTGCGGCTCATGATCTCCACCACGTCTCCGGTATGGAGTTCCTCCCTTATGGACTTGACTTTGCCGTTGACCTTTGCGCCAGAGCAGCTCATTCCCAGGTTGGAGTGGATGGCAAAGGCAAAATCCAGCACGCAGGCTCCCTTTGGCAGCTGCTTGAGATCTCCGTTAGGGGTGAATACAAAGATTTCGTCCAGGTCTTTTTTCAGGGAACTGTCGCTGAGAAGGCCGGGGGTTTCCAGGGCTTTCTTCACGTCGCCGAGCCATTCGTCCAGGCCTTTGACAGACTTTATTCCCTTGTAGCTCCAGTGGGAGGCGTGGCCGTTTTCAGCCATGTCGTCCATTCGGACAGTACGTATCTGTACCTCCACGCGGGCTCCGTCCTTGTTTTCCACGGTGGTGTGGAGGCTCTCGTATCCGTTCTCCTTAGGGTTTGATATCCAGTCTCTAAGGCGGGAAACGTCCGGCTTGTACTCCTGTGTCACCAGGGAATAAACCTGCCAGCAGGCCTCCTTCTCCTTCTCCAGAGGGACATCCAGTATGAACCTTATGGCGAACACGTCGCTTACGCCCTCGAACGGCACATCCTGCCGCTGCATCTTCTGCCAGATGGACCAGGCGGTCTTTGTACGGACTTTCAGGGTATATTTTATTCCGGCATCCCCCAGTTTCTTCTCCAGAGGTTCCAAAAACTCCGCTACCAGAGCCTCGCGGTCTTTCTGGGTTGCCAACAGTTTGTTGCTTATTGCCCTGAAGTGTTCCGGGTCGGAATACCTGAAAAAGAGATTCTCCATCTCTCCCTTGATCTTGTATAGTCCCAGCTGATGGGCAAGCGGGATGTAGAGCATCTGGGACTCGGTGAGCTTGCGCATCTGGCTGGACTTTGGGAAGATGCCCAGGTTACGCATTATCTCCAGACGGTCTGCGATCTTGATGAGCGTAACCCTCGGATCCCTGGAGTAGGAAACAATCATCTTGCGGTAATTCTCTGCCTGAAGGCGGGTTTCCTTGGGAGTGATCTTGGATATGCTGTTGAGGCCGTCCACCATAGCCATTATGTCCGCAGGGAATTCCTTCCTCAGCCTCTCCTGAAGTTCTGCGTTTCCCCTTGAGGCCTCGTGGAGATAGACAGCGCAGACTGCATCGTCCCTGAGGCCTATTTCCTCCGATACGATGCGGGCCACATTCTCCGGATGTTCAATGAAAGGATGATGGTTTTCCCTTTCCTTTCCTTCCAGAGCCTTCCGGGCAATGGCGTAACTTTTATCTACAAGGGTGTTGTCCATCTTATTTGCCTCTTTTTTCCAGTAAAGCTTTAAGGGCGTTCATTTCATCGCGGAAGCGGGCGGCGGACAAAAAGTCCAGTTCCTTTGCCGCGTTTTCCATCTTTATCCTTGAGCTTTCTATACTCTTTTTGAGCCCTTCACTATCCATTGACGCAATAACAGGGTCGTTCGCAACGCTCTCGGCATCAGGCACGTCGAACCGGGAGGCAATTTCCGCCAGAGTCCTGTCCCTTCCAAGGACATTTCTTTCCACCTTCTCGATCTGGGTAGGGGTAATGTTGTGCGCCTTGTTGTAGTCCATCTGCTTTTTCCTTCGGCGGTTGGTCTCGTCAATTGTTTCCCTCATGCTGCGGGTTATGGTATCCGCATACATTATCACGCACCCGTTAAGGTTTCTTGCGGCGCGGCCTGCGGTCTGCGTCAGGGCGGTAGTGCTCCTTAGGAATCCTTCCTTGTCCGCATCCAGTATTGCTACCAGTGAAACCTGCGGGAGGTCAAGGCCTTCCCTGAGGAGGTTCACTCCAATCAGCACATCGAACAGACCTTTCTGGAAATCCTCGATGATCTGGATTCTTTCCATAGTGTCTACGTCGGAGTGTATGTAGCTGCACCTTACTCCCGCTCCTGACAGGAACTTGTAGAGGTCTTCCGCCATCTTCTTGGTAAGGGTGGTTACCAGTATCCTCTCGTCTTTTTCCGCACGGACTGCTATCTCTTCCATCAGGTCGTCTATCTGGTTTTTGGTAGGCCTCACAATTATCGGAGGATCCAGAAGGCCTGTAGGCCTTACGACCTGCTCGGCGATAAGTCCCTGGCTTTCTTCCAGTTCAAACTCTGCAGGAGTGGCGCTTACGTAAACCGTCTGGTTGGTAAGGGCCTGGAACTCCTCGAAGCGTAGAGGGCGGTTGTCCGCAGCGGCCGGAAGCCGGAACCCGTATTCGATCAGAGTCTGCTTCCTGGAACGGTCTCCGCCGCTCATGGCCCTTATCTGCGGCACCGTCACGTGGCTTTCGTCGATGAAGGTTATGAAATCCTTCGGGAAATAATCCAAAAGACAGAACGGACGGCTTCCGGCACTCCTGCCGTCAAAATATCTGGAGTAGTTCTCAATTCCAGGGCAGTATCCCAGTTCCTTTATCATTTCGATGTCATACTCCACCCTCTGCCTGAGGCGGTTGGCCTCGTGAGCCTTTCCAACCTCCATGAAGTATTCGTACCTCTGTACCAGATCGTCCTGTATCTGCTTTATGGCCAGTGCTGTACGTTCCTTAGTGGTGGAGAATATGTTTGCCGGATAGATGGATATTTCGTCGCGATATTCCTTAGTCGTACCGCTTATCGGATCAAAAATCTCGATTTCCTCAATCTGGTTTCCGAAGAATACAATCCTCGCTCCCTCTTCCCCGTAAGCCAAATATATGTCCACACTGTCTCCACGGACGCGGAAGGTTCCTCTCTTGAACTCCACGTCGCTGCGGGAGTACATACTGTCCACCAGCCTGTACAGAAAAGTGTTCCTGGCTATGGCATCTCCCACCTTGACCGTAATTGTATTTGCATGGAAATCAGCAGGATTGCCTATTCCATACAAACAGCTCACGGAAGATATCACGATAATGTCCCGTCTTCCGGAAAGAAGCGATGCGGAGGCAGCAATCCTCAGCTTGTCTATCTCGTCGTTGATAGAAAGGTCCTTCTCGATGTAGGTGTCAGTGGTAGGGATATAGGCTTCCGGCTGGTAATAGTCGTAGTAGGATACAAAGTATTCCACCGCGTTTTCCGGGAAGAAGGATTTGAACTCTCCGTAAAGCTGGGCCGCCAGAGTCTTGTTATGGCTGAGTATCAGCGCAGGACGGCCCAGCCTTGCAATGGCGTTTGCCATAGTGAAGGTCTTGCCGCTTCCGGTGACGCCAAGCAGGGTCACCGCCTTTTCCCCTTCCTCAATGGCTTGGACAATGGCGTCTATGGCTTCCGGTTGGTCGCCGGTCGGCTGGTATCTGGAGTCTATCTTGAATTCCATCTTTCTAATTCACTAATGTGCAGATGACCTTCACAAGGAATCTGCATCGCTGAGCCAGGGCATTGAAGTTAATTATGTCCGCAGTGTCCGTGGTCTTGTTGGTGTGCTTGTGTATTCCGCTGGTTACCAGAACAGAAGGTGTTCCGTATGACCGGAAGGATGTCTGGTCTCCCATATCGTTGATAAGGCTGTAAACTTTCCTGTTCCCGTAATAGGTAAAGTCCAGCACCAGAGAATCATCATCTGTATTGCAGCTTTCAAACAGTTTCTGCATCTCCCCGTCCGCTCCAAGCACCAGCAGATAGTTCTTCGGAAGAAGCTTCCCGGTTTCCGCTGCTTTCGGCGGGGCCAGCGTTGTTCCAATCTGGTCCAGGTTTATCATCAGCGATATGGATGACGGATCTATCTGTTCCGAGAGGAATCTTGTGCTTCCCAGGCAGTCCTGCTCCTTTCCGTCAAAGGCCACAAGCAGTATGTTCCTCTTAATCACGAGCCCTGAATTCCGAAGGGCTACCAGCGCTTTCCCAATCTCCAGCATTGCCGCCACTCCGGATGCGTTGTTGTCCGCTCCGGGATATATTCTTCCTCCAAGAACTCCGAGTCCATCATAGTGCGCTCCAATTACAATAGTCTCTGGATTCTCAATGAAAGAATCTGCCGGAATCATTCCCACTGCATTGATACCCAATGTCTTTTCCATCCCCTTCCAGTACCAGAAACCATAGAGGTAAGACTCTCCTTTCTTGCTTATCCCGGCGTCATAGAATGCATCCGTTATTACGCTAAGAGCATACTTTGTCTCTTCCTTTCCGCTTTCCCGTCCCTTCAGGTCCGGATCTGTCAGTGAGGCAACAATACTTTTCAGGTTCTGCTTTGAAATCTGGTTCTGGGCAAAAAGCTTCCCAGCCAGAAGAATCATTCCGGCCAAAACCGCAATCTTTAAAACCGTATTTCTGCGCACAGAACCCATAATTGACAAAGTTATGACTTTTTTCCGCGATTAGCATTATCTTTGTAAGGATGTCCCTTATGATGAAAAGAAGTTTTGCGATAGCTTTTGTTCTGTGGGTGCTGGCCGCTCTGGCGCCTGTGAGGGGTTTTGCGCAATATGACATAGACCAGTTCTTCCTGAGGGGAAGGCAGCTTCTTATAGACGGAAAGTATTCCTCTGCGACGGATAACTTCAACACGCTGATAAGGATTGATTCCACACTTTATGACGCGTATTTTTTCAGGGGTATAGCAAAGTATAACCTGGGAGACTTCATAGGGGCTGAGAGGGACTTTGACAAATCGCTGAGCCTCAATCCACTCTACACTCCTGCATACCATTACAGGGCAATCACGCTGAGCCGCACGGGAAAATACGAGGCGGCTCTGAAAGACCTGGAAGAGGCTGTGGATTTGCGTCCGAGTTATACCGGGCTTTATTTCAGCAGGGGAGTGACCTATTTCCTTAGCCAGCAGTTTGACAAGGCGGTGGAGGACTTCAACAAGTTCATACGACAGGAAGGGAACGAGCCGGACGCTTATCTGAACAGGGGTGCGGCATACACTTTCCTCGGAGACACGCTCAAGGCACTGGATGATTATAACAAGGCCATTAGCCTGAATATCAACGATCCGGAAGGCTATATCAGAAGATCCCGAATCTATTTCATGCAGGGAAAGGACACTCTGGCGCTGAAGGATCTGAACCTTGCAATAAGGCTGGATACCGTTAATACATTTGCATATTTTAACCGGGCGATTATCCTTTACGAGAAGAAGGACATAAACGGCGCTTTGGACGATTTGAACAAGGTGCTGCTATATGAGCCGGGCAATGCGCTTACGCTTTACAACAGGGCTCTGATACGCTCGCAGATAGGGGATTATGACAATGCTCTGGACGATTACGACAGGGTGATTGCCGTGAATCCGCAGAACGTGCTGGCTTACTTCAACCGTGCGGCGGTGTTCCTCCAGATGAACCGCTACAGGGATGCGATGGATGATTATTCCCAGTGCATAAACCTCTATCCGGACTTTGCCAAGGCCTATATGAACAGGGCATACGCAAAGGCCCGCCTGGGGCAGTACAATTCCGCAAGGCGGGATGAGGAAATAGCAAAGGAGAAGGTTAAGGAATACCGCTATAAGACAAGGGATTCCGTTAATGCCCAGATATTTGCTGATACTACAAAGAGGTTTGACCAGATGATCTCCTTGGAGAGCGACTTTGCAAAGAGAGATTTCTCCAACAACGAGCTTCTCCAGTACAGGGATGTGGACATTCAGCTTAAGCCTCTGTTCAAGTTCAACCTGGCGGAAAAGAGGC
Organism: Bacteroidales bacterium; assembly: GCA_017548505.1. Taxonomy (GTDB): domain Bacteria; phylum Bacteroidota; class Bacteroidia; order Bacteroidales; family UBA932; genus Egerieousia. The sequence goes on from JAFYZX010000106.1 coordinate 8,052, forward strand.
CGGAGAAGATGGCTATGGACGGAAGGTACGAGTCTTTGAAGATGGAGGATTTCATTGAGGATCTTCCTGTAGCCTCTGAACTTGCTGCCATAAGACACTCATACGATACCCAGGAACTTGACCGCAGCCAGAAGCGGCAGCGTGATTCTTTGAACAGAGTGATTTCAAGGATGGAAGAACGCCAGGAGGCCATTGACGCACTCGTCTATTTCTCAAGGGCTCTGGCAAACGATTCCCAGAACCGCTATAACGAGGCACTGGGAGACTACGACAAAGCCGTAAGCCTGCAGCCGGAGAATCCGTTCTTTTACATAAACCGCGGAGCGCTTCAGGCGGAGATGATAGACTTCATCTCTTCTATGGAGCAGAACGTGCAGGTTCTCTCTCTGGACAATTCCCGTACTGCAAGGGCAAGGGTGAACGAGAACCGCTCGACATACGACTATACGGCAGCTATCCACGATATGAAGAAGGCTGTGGCTCTGATGCCTGAATTCCCGTATTCGTACTATAATCTCGGAAACCTTTACACCCTGTCTTCAGACCTTCCTGAAGCCATACTTCAGTACACCAAAGCAATACAGTTGTATCCGGCATTGTCTGAGGCTTACTACAACAGGGGACTTGTGCTGATCTATCTCAAAGACAGCGAGAAGGGATGCCTGGATATGAGCAAGGCCGGAGAGCTGGGAGTGCCTGAAGCCTACAGCGTAATCAGCAAATACTGCATCAAGAAGCAGTAAGCCATCATTTGCTTATCGTAACATTGTCCAACGCCTGGCCGTTTCTGTCCAGAAGCGTAACTGTTATCTGATTCTGATTCACTTCCATCAGCAGGGCTCCAATGGTTTTCGGGCCCTCGTTCCATCTGTATGCAATCAGATCCTGGTTATACTGAAGTTCACCGATGAGGTCTTCTCCTCTTTCATTGTCGGAAGACGGGGTCTGAATATATACCGTATTATTGAGTTTGTGGCTTCTAATATAGATGTGGTTGTTGGCTCCAAGGGCAAGGTCCACGCCGCACTCGTCAAAGAGGTCTTTCCACCTTGAATACTGGGAAGTGCTTCCGCTTCCGCCGTAGAACCACTGGTAGTGTTCGCATACAACCTTGAATTTAGCGGAGCTGCGGGAAAGAGTCTGGCGCACCCAAGCCTGCGCTTTTTGAAGGCCCGCGCTGGTTGCCATATCTTCGTTGTTGAGCATCACAAACAGCGTGTTTCCGTATGTGAAACTGTAGCATACGCCTTCTTCTCCATCATATCCGTTCAGCGGGTTGGCCGTGGCATATTTGAAGAATTTGTTGCTGTAGGCGCTCTGCCTTGTCATATTGTCGTGGTTGCCGTTCAGTCCGGCCCACATCCAGTTCTTGAAAGGCTTTTCGCGGTACATTATGTTCCAGAAAGACCAGCTCCCTCCCCAGGCGCAAACGTCCCCGAGATGAAGCACCCAGTCAAAGCCCTTTCCGTTTTTTCCTTTTGCGTAACTGTTTACGGTTTCCACCATCTTCATCGCAGAGGAAAGCCTGCCGGGTAGAGGCGGGTAACTGTGGAAATCGGAAATAATGCAGGCGGTCCAGCTGTCTGCCCCGGCGGTCTTGAGGCTGTAGGTGTCTGATGTGGCGCTCACTTTACGGCCTTTAGAATCAGTCCAGTGGGAGGTTATGCGGTAGGAGTATTTTGTGTTTGAGGACAAAGGCGAGAGGGTGTAGCGGTACTTGAGGAATTTTGCATCCTCATAGAAATTATCTCCATTGGCCTTTTTGGAATAGATGCCGTCATAAACCGTACACTTTTCCGCTTTTGAGGCCGGAAGCTTGGTCTGCCTGATGGTTTTGCCGGTTTCATCCATTAGATAGACAATGCAGTATTCCGTATTCAGTTTTACTCCCCAGCTTATGTTCATTTCTGAAGAGCAAGTCTCTCCAGGGCAGGTGTTTACACTGTAGAAATAGTTGTTGCAGGAATCCTTCGGAAGATTGACATATACAGTGTCTTTTTTAGGCGGAGTTACGCTTTCCTCCGGCGTGTCCAGAGAACTCTTTGAACAGGCCGACAAAAGTATTCCTGATATGCAGATTAAAAGTATCTTTTTCATTTCCTTATCACGACAGAATCCTGTACTTCTCCATTGCGGTCCAGAAGGGTAAGGGTTATTGAGTTTTTGTCAACCTCCATAAGCATTGCGCCGATGGTTCTTCCGCCTTCGCTCCAGCGCTTTGCTATGATGTCCTGGTTATACTCCTGCTCCTTCATCTCCACGCCTCTTTCATTGTCAGATGACGGAGTCTGGACATAGACGGTAGGAAGGTTCTGGCTCCTGACATAGATGTGGTTGTTGGCTCCAAGGGCAAGATCCACTCCGTATTCTTCAAAGAGATCTTTCCATCGCCTTAACTGGCTGGTCTTGCCGTTCTCCCCGAAGAACCACTGGTAATGCTCGCACACTACCTTGAACTTGGCGTTGCTGGCCTTGAGAACGCCGCGAGCCCACTCCTGGGCCTTTGCAAGGCCGGTGCTGTCTCTCATGCTCTCGCTGTTGAGCATCACGAACAGAACGTTTCCGTATGTGAAATGATAGCAGACTCCTTCTTCTCCTTCATATCCGTTTAAAGGGTTGGCGGTGGCATAACGGAAGTAATTGTTAGTCAGCTGGTACTTGCGGCTCATGTTGTCGTGATTGCCGTTAAGTCCGGCCCACATATAGTTTCTGAAAGCATCCTGGCTGTACATTTCCTTCCAGAAAGACCAGCTTCCGCCCCAAGCGCAAACGTCCCCGAGATGCAGCACCCAGTCGAATCCTCTACCGTCCTGCTGCATGGCATAAGAATTAACGGTTTCCACCATATTCATCGCCGATTCAAGCCTTTTCGGAAGAGGGGGATAGCTGTGGAAATCCGAGATGATGCAGGCACTCCATTCTTTTCTACCTGCAGTGGTGAATGTATATGTCTTTGAAGATGTATAGCGCTGAACCTCGTAATCGTCTTTATATGCGGCCACTATCCAGTAGTCATATCTTGTGTCCGGCTTCAGGTTGGTAAACGAGCAGCTGAACTTGTGGAAGACGGCATCCTCGTAGAAATTCTCCCCGTTGGCCTTCTTGGAATAAATGCTGTCGTAAACCGTGCAGAGTGTAAGGTCTGAAGGAAGGAGCCTGTAACCTCCGGCAGAGCGCTTCTTGCGGCTGGAAACCAGATAGACATAGCATTCAGTGATATCCTTGTCTGCCGCAAAGCTGACATTCATCTGGGTGGAGCAGTCTTCTCCCGGGCAGGTGTTGACACTGAAGATATAAGTGCCAGAAGAATCTACCGGAATGCTGAAAGTGTCCTTGTCCGCCCTTGACTGGGAAAATGAGACCGTACCCGTAAAAAAAAGGGCGGCTGAGAAAAGAACTGCAATTAACGAGAACTTTTTCATATCGCTGAGGATTTTCAACTCAAAGATAATTCAAATAGTTTTGCTAAATTGCAGAAAATATCCGAATCGTTATGAAAGCAACAAAATTCCTGGCAGCAGTGGCTCTTTGTCTGGCCGCTTGCGTCTATTCCTGCAAGAACAGCAAACAGCCGGCACAAGATGAAAGTAAGCTGACGGCTGACTATGTAAAGCAGAGGGTGGAGAAGATGATGACCGTAGATCCTGTTACGGAAAAGGACTGGCCAAATTTATATACTGCCAGGCTCATAGACATTTACACCCGTGTCAAGAAGGCCGAGGAGAATGCTTTGGCCGGATATATGGATTTCAACTGGACCGGAAAGGTGTTTGACGTTTGCTGCGAGGATTCTACAAAGAGGGTTGTAACCATAAAGGATGTGCGTCTTAAGGACAGCCGCCTTGCGGAAGCGGACCTGAATTATGTTGATCCTCCTTGCTACAACATAGACTATACGCTTCTTCTGACTTTTGACGGGGACGAGTGGTACATAGATGATGTCATCTGGAAGGGAAATCCGGATTTAGGTGCGGAAGATATTTTGGAAAGCCAGGAGGCGGAAGGTTTCATTGAGGAACAGAAAGAGAATAAGCAATAGAGATGAAGAAGATATTTGTTTTTTCGGCCATCCTTCTGGCCTGGTCCGCTTCTTATTCCCAGAGTGTTACAAAAGTTGACAGATTTCTGTGCGCAGGGCCTTACGAGGTAGCTTCCCCTGTATTCTCGTCAAAGGATGCCAAGGGCAAGGAGTTCTCCGAAAAGAGCCTGATGGATGCCGCCCCGCTTAAATCCAAACTTGCAAAGGAAGTGGGGGACGGTGCCCTGGAAGAGGTTTCGTCAAAGAGCGTATTTGTGTATTCCTTCTTTATCAACGACCAGAATTTCAGGAAGGTGGATGTGGAAGTAAAGGGAGCGAAGAACACCAAAACCTATCTGGATGGCAAGGAAAGTCCACTTAAAGGCCTTAAACTGGATCCAAGGCAGCACCGTGTGGATATCAAGATTCTCAGCGATCAGGATAAGAAGGATTCCATTTTTGTCAATCTCAAGTGTGATAAGCCTGTAGCGTGGACCGTTTCCGAGATGCACGGATTCGGGATGGACGAGGTGCTGTACGGCCTGAAGCTTTCCGGTGCCAGCATATCCGAGGACGGAAAGTATGTGATTGTGACTTACAACGATGCCGACCACAGTGGCAAGGCCTTGAGAAAGACTGCCCTCAAGGAAGTTGCAACAGGAAAGGTTATCCGCGAGCAGCAGGGAATGTTCTGGCTTAACGACGGAAATGATTACGCTTATTACCGCACAGAAGACGGCAACCGCCGCCTTTACAGATGCATGGTATCCGGAGGGGAAACCGTAATCGCTGAGAATCTCCCGAAGGGAAGGCTGATGATTTCTCCGGACCTTACATATATGGTTATGAGTGAGCAGGAAGACGGCCCGAAGGAGGATGCGGATGTATATCAGATCCTGGATCCGGACGACCGTCAGCCTGGGTGGCGTAACCGCTCTTATGCAAGCCTTTACGATATTGCAACGGGAATGACAACGCGCCTTAGTTTCGGCAGCCGCTCGGTGAATGTTATGGATATTTCCGACGATTCCCGCTATCTGCTGATGGCTCTTACGAACCTTCACGTTACAAAGCGCCCGTCTTCAGGAATGGATATCTGCGTTCTGGACCTCAAGACCAGGACTGTGGATACGCTGATCAAGGATGACGGTTTCCTTCGCGGAGCGCAGTTCTCTCCGGACGGGAAGAGTCTTCTGTGCGTAGGTTCTCCTGAATCTTTCGGCGGAATAGGGATGAACGTGGACGAGGGCCAGACCCCGAACATGTATGATATCCAGATGTATATCTTCGATATCGCAACCCGGAAGGTAAAGTGCCTCACAAAGGATTTCGACCCTTCCGTTGACGCTGTTTCCTGGAACAGGGCAGACGGAAAGATATATGTAGGAACTACCGAAAGCGAGTACAAGACACTCTATGCCTTCAACCCTAAGGGAGGCTGGAAGAAACTTTTCCAGATTCCGGAAGTTGTCACAGGATGGAATCTGCCTGCAAAAGGCCGCACGATGTGCTATGTTGGAGGCGGCGCTTCTTCTCCTTCCAAGCTATATATCAAGGATGTGGCAAAGGACAAGGACTATCTGTTTGAAGACTGCAGCACAGAACGCTATAAGAACGTTGAAATGGGCGAGTGCCAGGCCTGGAGCTTCACCAACCGCCTCGGCGACCAAATCCAGGGAAGATTCTATCTGCCTCCTGGATTTGATCCGTCCAAGAAGTATCCTATGATTGTCAACTATTATGGAGGATGCACTCCTACAACCCGCTCTCTTGAAAGCCGTTATCCGCAGCAGTACTGGGCAACCCTGGGCTATGTGGTATATGTTGTCCAGCCAAGCGGAGCCATCGGCTTCGGCCAGAAATTCTCCGCACGCCATGTGGAGACATGGGGAGATTATGTCGCCGATGACATCATAGAGGGAATACAGAAGTTCTGCGAGGCTCATCCGTTCGTGGACAAGGACAAGATAGGCTGCATAGGAGCAAGTTACGGAGGCTTTATGACACAGTACCTCCAGACCAAGACGGATCTGTTTGCCTGCGCCGTTTCCCACGCCGGAATCAGCAACATCGCGAGCTATTGGGGAGAGGGTTACTGGGGCTATTCCTACGGCCACGTTGCCAGCGGCGAGAGCTACCCGTGGAACAATCCCGAGATGTACACCCGCCAGTCTCCTCTTTTCAATGCGGACAAGATTCATACTCCTCTGCTCCTTCTCCACGGAAGCGCAGATACCAATGTGCCTCATATAGAGAGTATACAGATGTTCACGGCTCTTAAGATCCTGGGCCGCGAGGTTGCGTTTGTGGAGGTTAAGGGAGAGAACCACTGGATACTGGATTACCCTAAGAGAATAAAGTGGAACAACACCATAATGGCCTGGTTCCAGAAATACCTCAAGGACGACCCGTCGTGGTGGGACAGCCTTTATCCTGAGAAAAACCTTTAGTGAATGAAGATTTATTGCCAGGAATGCGGTGCGGGCAACAGCCCTGAAAGCAAGAGGTGCAGGATATGCAATGCCTCTCTTCCGGCTGCGGATGCAAAGCCTGATTACGGGAAGTTTGACTTTGAGGCAAAACCCGTTGCGGCCAAGGAGCAGCAGCCTCCTATGTATCTGCTCTGGAGCCTGGCTCTTACTTTCTGCTGCTGCACTCCGCTGGCAATTCTCGGAATCATCTTTGGGATACAATCTGCATCTGCCTTCAAGAAAAAGGATTACGACAGGGCGGAGCGCAAATCGGAAACTACACGCAAGGTCCTGGTATGGGGTACTGTACTTGGATTCGTGATGTGGATTGTGATATTCGTGTCCGGAATTCTTGATTAGGGGTATGGAGAGGAAATTCAGCAAAACGGAAAAATGGGGGCTGAGGTTTTTGTTCCTTTTCATCGCCGGATGGATAGGCCTTGCGGTTTTTCTTTCCCTTCAGGGAGACAGCAAGGTAACGCTGAGGGCAAATGATCTCAGGCGTATCCTAAATAGCGAGATATACTCCTCTAAAGAGAATATCCATCTTCCTGAATATGTGGATAAAGTGAGGATCGAGTCTATGGATTCCATCTCTGCAGACGGTTTCCTTCACTATTCGTTTACCTTCCGTGTGAAAAACAAGGAAACGGGTAAAACCTGGCACAAGGGCAGTGTCGCCGAGAAAAACCTTGTGTACAAGGATCTGAAATACAGTATGGAGGAGTGATCAGCCCTTCTTTGGAAGTTTCCCGTTCTTCTTGTCTTTGCGCAGGATCTTCATGAATTCCTCCGCGGCGATGGTCTTTCTTATTATGCTTGCCGCCAATACGTTGAGAATTACGCATATTATCGGGAACACCACCGATATGGGGAACTTCTGCAGGCTGAGCCCGCTGTTCTTTTTTATGCTCCAGAGAAGCCAGACAATCCATATCTGATAAGCCAGGAGCACAATGGCGTTGTAGATGCAGAGCCTCTGCTGCAGGTTTTTATGGTGAATCAGGAACAGGTTGACCAGGGAAATCAGGAAAGTGATGATGGTCAGCACCAGGAATGGCGGATATGCCCTATAGATTTCTCCGAAGAACATAATAGCCGTCAGAGAGGCGCTGGCAAGTATCAGTGTCAGGTAATTTATCTTTTTCATCGCGACAAAATTAAATTATTTTCACTAATTTTGAGAAAATTAAAACTCTAATAATATGAAAACTTCAAGAACTAAAAAGATTGCGGCTTCCGAGCTTCTTCTCAACGCCGACGGCTCCATATACCATCTCAATCTTCGTCCTGAGGAACTTGCTGACACAGTGATACTTGTCGGTGATCCGGGGCGTGTTGCGATGATTGCCAAGTTCATGACGGCCATTGAGTTCACCAAGCAGAGCCGCGAGTTCGTGTCCACAACCGGCCTTTACAAGGGCAAGAGAATCACAGTCCTTTCCACCGGTATCGGAACAGACAACATAGACATCGTGATGAATGAGTTGGATGCTGTTGCCAACATCGACTTCAACACCCGCAAGATAAAGGAAGAAAAGAGAAGCCTTACCCTGGTGAGAATCGGAACCAGCGGAGCCCTTCAGCCTGAGATACCACTTGGATCTTACGTACTTAGCCACTACTCAATCGGTTGCGATGGTCTTGTAAACTGGTATGCCAACCGCGACAGCGTAACCGACAAGGAAATCGAAAACGCCCTGGTTGAGCACATGGGCTGGGACGCCAACCTTCCTAGGCCATACATCGTAAGAAACTCCGAGAGGCTCATCAAGGCTTTCCAGAGGAAAACCGTAAAGGGAATGACCATTTCCGCTCCCGGATTCTTCGGTCCTCAGGGCCGCGTCCTGCGTCTTGGCCTTGCAATGCCTAAGATGAACGCCAAGTTCGAGAGCTTTGCCGCAAAGGGCTACAAGGTAACCAATTACGAGATGGAAGGCAGCGCCATCGCAGGTCTTGCAAAGGAGATGGGTCACGAGGCCATCACCGTTTGCTGCATCATTGCAAACCGCTACCGCAAAGAGGCAATCACAGATTATCATCCATATATCGAGAAGCTCATCAAGATGGTGCTCGACACTCTTGTTAAGCTTAAATAAGACAATTA